>QIJM01000640.1 GCA_003232445.1 Paraglaciecola arctica | reverse complement strand
ATAAAAGGGTTAGCAACATGTTAAAATCATTCGGCATTCTGTTGTTGTTATTTTCTCTCAACGCCACGGCGCAATCACGCCAGTATGAAATCTATTTTGATGTTGATAATTCCAGCACTACAGGTTGTCAGGTTATCCATACCGGCCTGGCTGATATCAATGGCGTTGAATCTAAAGTCACCATCCAAACCATTAACCAGCCACCAACCATAACATCAACCACACTGCATCAATGCGTGGGGTTGACTTTCGATGCTGGCGTGGCAATAACTCCTGCTGCCTTAGGCTTTAATACCGGTGATTTGGGAGCAGATGTATTTGAGGCTGTGGTATCTCAGGCAGAACTGAACATTTTTGGCTCTGCTACTGTTCGGGTTTACTATGCCACAGGTTCAAACAGTGCTGAAGATGTGGTATTGGTACAAGCATCTGGCGACCCCATTTTACTTGGTTTTTTTAATCCTATCCCAATACCAACACTGGGTTTGTTGAGCATCCTGTTTTTGGTTCTGGCATTTCTTCTGATTAGCAGGTTCAAACTACCCAAGGCGGCATCAGTGATAATTGTGTTATTGGCAGTTAGTCCTGCTGTGTGGGCAATGACCATCATCATTGATGGACAAACTGGTGACTGGTCAGGATTTACCCCTGCTGCAATAGACCCAAGCGGTGATACTTCACAGCCTGGGAGCTTTGCTGATATCACCAGCGTATATGCCCTGAATGTACATGAGACGATTTACCTGCGCATGGATATTGTAGAATTGGAAAATCAGCTACCGGTTGCAGATGATGGTCTTGAAACCACCCTGGAAGATACCATGGTGACCCTGACTCTAACCGGTTCCGATGCGGATGGAGATGCCATCACCTTTAGTATATCCAACCCACCGACAAGTGGTACATTAAGCGCCATCAGTGTGATTGATGCGGTTTCATCCTCTGTAGATTACACTCCTAACGGAGATTTTAATGGCTCAGACAGTTTTGCTTTTGTGGCCAATGACGGCCAAGCCGATTCGGCACCCGCTAGTTTTGAGGTAACAGTAGATGCAGTCAATGATCCACCATCTTTTGCAACTGGTGGTGATGTTGATCAGAACGAGGGCGCTGGACCTTACAATCAAATTTGGGCAACAGCTGTTTCTGCAGGCCCCGCCAATGAGTCAGGCCAAACCCTAAGTTTCAATATTACGGCCAATGATAATGCTGGAATTTTTGCTACATTACCGAGCATTGACCCATCTGGCGCACTCAGTTTTGAAGGTCTTAGCAACACAACCGGTGTGGCCAACATCACTGTTGAGCTAGAAGACGATGGAGGAATCTTAAACGGGGGGAATGATACTTCAACTACGGTTAATTTCTCCATTACCTTGCTAGGTGTTAATGATGAACCGGGATTTACAGCAGGGACTGATCAAACAGTTCTGGAAGATGCTGCGACTGTTTCAGTTCCAGGCTGGGCATCAGGTATATCTGCAGGACCTCCTGATGAGGCAGGTCAGGTTTTGAGCTTTATCATTGACAGCAATACCAACCCAACTTTATTTTCAGTAGGCCCTGCGGTTGATGGTGTTACTGGTGACCTAACTTATACCCTAGCAGATGATGGCAATGGATCAGCAGAAATAACTTTACACCTGATGGATGATGGTGGAACGGTCAATGGTGGCGATGACGCATCACCAACGCAATTGTTCACCATTAGTGTGACTCCAGTGAATGATGCCCCTTCCTTTACACTCAGTGGTAACGAAACCACATTGGAGGATTCTGGCGCACAAACATCCGTGGGTTTTATCTCTGATATTACCGCAGGTCCCTTGAATGAATCTGGTCAAACTGTTTTGTTTAACATCACCAATAACAGCAACATGGCTTTGTTTGCCGTTCAACCAGGCCTCGATAGTTCAGGCACACTTAGTTATACGCCAGCGGCTGGTGCCGTTGGTATGGCAACGATCACCATTGAAATTATGGATGATGGAGGCACCGCCAATGGCGGAGTGGATACTTCAGTCACACAAATGTTTGACATAATCATCACTGAAGTAAATGATGAGCCTGTATTTACAGCTGGGGCTGATCAAACCATATTGGAAGATGCAGGGCCACAATTTTTGGCAGGTTGGGCAACAGGCATTTCAGCAGGATCTGCCAATGAGCCAGGTCAGACTTTAACTTTTAATATCACCAATAACAGCAATATGGCTTTGTTCACCACTGGCCCTGCTGTTGCAGCAAATGGTACCCTGACTTACACGCCAACTACCAATGCCAATGGTTCAGCTGACATCAGCATCGAATTAATGGACGATGGGGGTACCGCTAATGGTGGCGATGACACCTCACCAGTCCAAACCTTTACCATCAATGTCACAACAGTTAATGATGAGCCAGCATTTATCGTGGGCGCAGACCAAACAGTAGCGGAAGGCGCAGGCGCACAAATGGTCAACGGCTTTATAAGTGGCATATCAGCAGGCCCAGCCGATGAGTCTGGCCAAACCGTATCATTAAATATCACTGGAAATACCAATCCAGGTCTATTCAGTGCTGGCCCATCAATAGATGCCTCAGGTAATTTAAGCTATACACCCGCTGTCAATGCCAGTGGTTCGGCAACCATCACTGTTGCCGCAATGGATGATGCTGGTACAGCCAATGGTGGTGATGACACCTCCCCTGGGCAAATGTTCGATATTAATGTGGTTGACGTGAATGATGCTCCTTCATTCATTGCTGGAGCCAATCCAGCAGCTACCGATGAAGATGCAGGGCCACAGTCACTAGCCTGGGCATCCGCTCTTTCAGCAGGCCCTGCCAGTGAATCGGGGCAAATCCTGAGCTTCAACCTGACTCAAAACAGTATTGATACAACTCTGAGCTTCACAAGTGGGCCAACTGTAAACAACATCACGGGTAATGTTGAATACACCGCCGCCGCTGATGCCCATGGCAGTGCCAGCTACAGTGTGGTTCTAATGGATGATGGTGGCACAGCTAATGGTGGCGTAGATACCAGCAGTCCGGCTGTGGTGCTAACCCTTACTATTAACCCGGTCAATGACCCGCCAACAGTAAACGGAACACCTATGGCTCAAGCGGCGCTGGGCAATGTATCTATTAGCATAGCTCAAGCACAAGGGTTGCTAAGTACGGTCATCATTAATGATGTGGATGGAGCGGGCGCACTACCTTTTTCAATCAGTGGTGCTGCCACACCAGGAATCACCAGTTTCATGAGCGCAAATGGTGGTGATGTGAGCATCAATGCGACTACTGGAAGCTTTAGTTATAACCCTCCAGCGGGATTCACTGGGGCAGATACTTTTGACTATTTTGTCTGTGATTCAGGCGCACCAGGCGTTGCCTGTAGCACAGCGGTAACGGCAACCGTGACCATAACAGGCTTGATCTGGTTTGTGGATAATACCGCAGCTGCTGGTGGCGATGGGCGCCTGAGTGCGCCATTCAATGATTTTGGTGGTGGCGGGAGCAGTTTCAATGCCAATGCGGCAGATAGTCCCAATGAAGTTATATTTATTAGCAGTCAAGGTGCTTATGCTGGCGGGGTTACCCTGCTTGCTGGGCAACAACTGGTCGGCTCGGGAGCTACTACTGATATCTTAACTGTGACCGGACTAAGCCTGCCACCAAATAGCGCAACTCTACCTGCATTTACAGGAATCAGACCAGTGGTTTCTGGCAATGCCAGCAACGGTATTACCCTGGGTTCTGGCAATACCGTCAGAGGGTTGGATTTTGGTAACTCAAATACCATGATTTTAGGTAGCAATTTTGCAACACTAACACTCTCCGAAGTGCTGCTCAACGGCACAGGTCGGGGCCTAAGCCTTGATACGGGCATGGCAACTGCAACTTTTGATTCAATCAGTTCCAGCAACAGTGCATCAGAAGGCATATTGCTGAACAACCTCAGCGGCAGTTTCACGGTATCGGGGCTAACCACGGTTACTAACCCGGCTAGTGTAGCGGTTAATATTCTAAACACTCCAGCTACTTATACCTTTGCTGATGTAACCATCAACAATAGGAGTAATGTGGGTGTGTCTATCTCTGGGCTTTCTGGAGGCCAACAAACGGGGCAGTTTGGCGCAGTAACAATCAACAACCAAAACACATCAAACGCTACAGCATTCAGCATTACTAACGTCGTTACAGCAGCTAGCACTATCATTGTCAGCAGTGTGATGATTGATAATAATGGTTCCAACTCACCCACCATTTCGCTTTCCAACAACGATGGCGCCACTATTAATATACAAGGTGGCAGTGTACAAAACTCGGCTGGTACAACGGTCAGTATTTCCAGTAGTAGTGGCTCGGCAACTTATGCTGGAAGCATCAGTAACACTGCTGGCCGCTCTGTTCAGGTTCTTAACAACACGGGCGGTATAAGCACTTTTTCAGGAAATATTACTGATTCAGGATCCGGTATTTTTGTTAACAATAACACTGGCGCCAGCATCAACTTTTCAGGCATTCTGGACTTGGATACCACCACAAACACAGCCTTTAATGTAACAGCAGGAGGCACTATCAGTGCCAGCAATATCAATAGCACCATCAATACCAGCACTGGCATAGGGGTAAACATAGATGCCACCAGCATAGGTGGGCTAGGTGTGGCCTTCAGGAGTGTTTCAGTTAATGGAAGTAACGTTGGGATTAATTTAAATTCGGCTGCTGGATCAGGGGCATTTACAGTCACTGGTACAGGAACAACAAATGGCAGTGGTGGCACCATACAAAATACCGCACAAAATGGTATTTTGATCGCAAACACCAATAACATTAATTTAAATAATATGAATTTAATCAATGCTACTACAGCCGACACAGGTGGTGCTAATAGTAATGCTGCAATTGAGCTTAACTCAGTGACGAATGCTAATTTGATCAATCTGAATTTATCTGGTCATTTGGAACATGGCATATTAGGAACTTCAGTTATAAACCTAGATATCTCCAACACCACAATTAATGGTACTGGTGCAGATACCGAAACCAATGAGCATGGTATTTTTATTACTAATTTACTGGGTAGTGGAGCTTCATCTAGTGTTTTTAATAATTTAAATATCAATGATTCACAAGATACGGCAATTAGAATTGTCAATAACACTTCTACTGCATTGGTAACTATTCAAGATAGCTCAATAGTCAATGCTGGTGATTCTGGAATCAACTTTATAACCAGCAATGTGGCTGCTAATTTAACAGCAAATGTAACAGGCAGTGTCATAACCAATACTATTGATGGAGTTGCATATGAATCGCAGGCAGGTACTTTGACAGGAGCTGTTGGCGGAGCTGGGGTACTCAGCAACACTATATCTCCAGGAGCTCTTGGCGACATGGTCAATGCTATCCGCTTTTTTGCTAGCGGCACATCTGGTGTGGCAACTCTAGATGGATCAGCCCTAAATAACTTAATTACACTTGATGCTGTGAAAATTATGGGTGTTGCACCTGTGAGTGGATTAAATGGTGTCGGAATTGCAACAGGTGGTATGGGAACTATAAGAGCGATAGTGAATGATAATACTATAGAGTCTTCATTCTCAGGAATACTTACACAAACTGTTCACGGTGTTTTAGTAAATAATGAGGGCGTAGGATCAACTTCCCAAAATGTAGTTGAGGTTAATGGTAATACAATCACTCTTACCCCTGCCGTTGGTACCAACACGGCTGAAACAGTAGGCATCGGGGTAGACGGCGGACTCAACGGTGGTGGTATTACAGTTCGTTTAGTAAATAATATCATTAGGGCTGAAGGTGATGATTCAAATGGAGCGTCGGTTGGGGCTCAGATATTACCTACGGAAGTTGGTGATCCAGTCAATACAAATAACAGGGTATGCATAGACTTTACAGGAAATGATATTTCAACACCAAACAACCCATTTGCCGGAGCCTTTTCAACTGTAGAATTAGATGTTATTGCCGCTCCAGTGGTAATTGGTTCATTTTTGGATGTAGAAAACTCTCCATTAGGTGTGCGCACTCCAGCACAGTTGGTAACGGATCTTGATGCACTAAACACCGCCGAAACTGGAGATACAACGGGACTAATATCCGGTGTTATTACTGGAGTAATAGCATGTCCAAATTAACGATACAAGATTAATAATTATGGATCTTCCTCTGATCGAGCGGGTAGTTTTTAACCTGCCCTCCCTATGAGAGACAATGGCTTGTATACCCAGATATTGGGAATAAAGAGTTCTTGGTAGGTATTCACCGTGGTATTAGCTTTATCAGCAGGGAAAGTAACGGTATCCGGTTGATCAACAGTATGGTAACCAGCAATACGGTCCAAATTGTGACAGGATTCGCCCCGGGCTATGGCATTGACGGGCTATGTAGATTTAACAGGCAGTAAATATGACTGGCTTTGTAACCCAGCCAATATGATGTAGTAACGCAAGCAACGGTTTTCCTTATTGCGTGATAACACACTAAAAACAGCTAGAGCTAGGGTCATAAAAGAAATGGCTATTCGTATGGCGGTAATCAAAGGTGGTATTTCGCATGTACAGGCCGGAGCCGGTCTGGTGGCCGACTCCGACCCAGAATCTGAATGGCAAGAAACCCTGAGCAAGGGCAGGGCGCTGATTAATGCTGTAAATAATGCGGCGGCGGGCTTGTAAAGTAATCTACACATCCATAGCTTAACAATCAGGTCATGGTTATTTGGGGAATATAATGAAATGTATATTTAGAGCATCAACCGGTGTTGAGGCGCATATGATTGCCAACCTGTTACAGCAGTCTGATATTGAGACGATCATCACTGGTGAGTACCTTCAAGGAGCCATTGGTGAGCTACCAATGGAAAGCATGGTAGAGGTATCAGTAGCAGATGTTGATTTTGTAAAGGCTCAAGAAATCATTCAAGTATGGAATGCGATTCCAATGGATGAGCAAAGGGAGCATAGCTATAAAAACAAACCAAGCAGAATTGGCACTGGTTTGGTGCTGGGCCTATTAATTGGATTTGGTACAACATACTGGGCGTACAATTCACCAACCACATATAACGGCATAGATTACGATGACGATGGAATCCTCGATACAAGGTTTGAGTATAGGGACAATCGGCACTATCGTACCTATATAGATCGTAATCTGGATGGCGTGGTGGACGTGATTTATAGGTTTAGTCGCAAAGGAATGATATACAGAGAAGAGGCAGATGATGATTTTGATGGTACCTTTGAAACTACGATTACTTATAGGCAAGGAAACGCGGTTCTAGCCGAGGTTGATCTTGATCAAGATGGAAAAATTGACTCTAAAGGGTATTACACAGATGGTGTGCTGACGGTAATAGAAATACTTGGGCCAACACCATTAAGTCCGAAGGTTAGACAGCATTATAAAATGAATAAATTAATATCTTCCGAGTTTGATTCCAATGGCGATGGGGTTTACGACAAAAAATACACTTATGATTATTATGAACAAGCTCAGGAGGAACTGTAATCTCGATAAGGCGAGAATCAGTGTTGGTAATACACACCTGCGTATGAATCTAGAATAGCCCCATTCATTAGCGGGTTGAAACAAGTCCGAAACTGTATTAAACGCCCCAAGCAGGGGCTTTCAAACGGTTATGGCGGGATAATTTTTTCGCTGTATAATTCAGTATCAACCCCTCTATTCCAAGCCCGGAGAAACAAACAAAACTCATGAAGGACACCAATGTTTGAACAAACCTTTAAAAACATAGACGACATACTGCATAAAGATGCAGGCTGCGGAAGCGAGCTAGATTATGTTGAACAAACCTCATGGGTATTGTTTTTAAAATATCTGGATGATCTGGAAAAAGACAAGCAGACTGCCGCCGAGCTTTCAGGTAAAAGCTACAAAAAAATCATTGATGAACAATTTCAATGGAATACATGGGCTGCCCCTAAGATAAAACGAAAAATCACCTCAAAAAATGGGGCGGAAAGATGAGTAAAAGAAACAAAACTCAACTGTTTCAAGACCAGACCATTAGAACTCATTGGGATGAAGAAAAAGAACTTTGGTATTTCTCAGTTCAAGATATTGTTCGAGTGCTATCTGAAAGCAAAGATGTAAAACAGTATATAAAAAAAATGAAATCCAGAGATTCAGAGCTTGGCAACAACTGGGGTACAATTTGTACCCCAGTTAAAATGCCTACTTCTGATGGTAAAATAAGGCAGATACAAGCATCTGATACAAAGGGTATTTTTCGAATAATCCAGTCAATTCCATCGCCTAAAGCCGAACCTTTTAAAAAATGGCTGGCACAAGTTGGAGCAGAAAGAGTTGAGGAAACCGAAGATCCAGAATTAGCGTTTGATCGGGCAATGGCAACTTACCTGAAAAAAGGTTATTCAAAAGAATGGATCAATCAACGCCTGAAATCCATAGAAGTCAGAAAAGAACTGGCTGACGAATGGCAAGAACGCGGTGTAAAAGAAGGTCTGGAATATGCCATTTTAACCAATGAAATTACCCAAGCATGGGCAGACAAATCAGATAAAGACTACAAAAAACTCAAAGGCTTAAAAAAACAAAACCTGCGCGATAATATGAGCAATCTTGAATTGGTTCTAAGTATGTTGGCAGAAGCCTCAACTACTGAAATATCTAAGCAGCAACAGCCCGATGGGTTGGAGGAAAACAGAACTGTTGCTCGTAAAGGCGGAACAGTGGCAAAAAAAGCACGAGTAGAGATTGAAAAACAGACGGGTAAGCCAGTGGTGACGGATAAATCAATGGATAGTAGGAGGTTGGGAGTTGAGAATGGGTAAAAAAAATAAAAACATTGTCGTTTTAAACAACACCATCACGATTACTGCTAATGACTATATTTCTTTGACAGATATGCTAAAAGAAAAAGATGGTGATTTTTTCATCTCTGATTGGTTAAGAAACAGAAACACGGTTGAATATTTAGGGATATGGGAGCGAATTCACAACCCAGATTTTAATTATGGCGAATTCGCCATAATTAAAAGTCAAGCAGGTTTAAATAGCTATAAAATAAGCGTAAAAGAGTGGGCAAGCAAGACAAATGCTATTGGCTTACAGGCAAAGGCGGGGCGTTATGGTGGGACTTATGCTCATAAAGATATCGCTTTTGAATTTGGCATGTGGATTAGTGCTGAGTTCAAAATATACTTAATCAAAGAATTTCAACGATTAAAAGATGATGAACAAAAAAATTTAGATTGGGACATTAAAAGAAGCCTTTCCAAACTAAATTATCACATACACACTGATGCCATTAAACAAAACTTGATTCCTAAAAGCTTAAATGCAAAGCAAATATCGTTTATATATGCTACCGAAGCAGATGTGCTTAATATGGCACTCTACGGAAAAACAGCTAAAAAATGGCAAGATGAACACCCGAACAAAAAAGGCAACATAAGAGATTACAGCAATGTAACGCAGTTGGTATGTTTGGTAAATCTCGAAAATCTCAATGCTGTTTTTATTAATGATGGCCATGAACAACCGTTGCGCTTAGAAAAACTCAACCAAATCGCCATCTCACAAATGAAACTACTGGTGAAGCATGATGCTCAAAACCTTTTAGTGGGTAAAAGCGATGAGTGAAAATAAGCAGTTGCCGAAGGGCGATGCCTTGAGCTTGCCGAAGGGATGGAAAGTAAAGATATTGGGGGAGGTTTGTGAGATATTTAATGGGCTATGGAAAGGTAAAAAGCCACCTTTTATTGAAGTTGGTGTAATTAGAAATACAAACTTTACCAAAGATGGATTTTTAGATGACAGTGATATTGCATTTTTACCTGTTGAGGTAAAACAGTTTGTAAAAAGAAAATTGCAATATGGTGATATTATTTTGGAAAAATCAGGAGGCGGACCTAAACAACCAGTTGGTCGAGTGATCCCATTCGATAAAAAAATAGGTGAGTTTTCTTTTAGCAATTTTACATCTGTGATAAGAGTTAAGGATAGCAGTCAATTAAATTTTATTTTTTTACATAGATTTCTATTTTGGGTGTATGTTTCCGGAATTGCAGAAACAATGCAAAGACGTTCAACAGGCATAAGAAACTTGCAGCTAAAAGAATATAAAGAAATACCAATCCCAATCCCAATCCCACCACTCCCCGAACAACAACGTATTGTTAAAATTCTGGATAAAGCCTTTGTAGCGATTGACAAGGCAAAACAGAATGCGGAACAGAATCTTAAAAATGCTAAAGAGGTTTTTGAGAGTTATTTGCAAAATGTTTTTGAGAATAAAGGGGAGGATTGGGAAGAGAAGAGTTTAAGAGAAATTGTTGTTCCAAGATGTACATTGTCATATGGAATAGTCCAGCCTGGGGCAGAGTTTGAAAATGGACTACCTGTAATTCGTCCTGTTGACTTAAAGAAAAAAGTTGTTAAAAAAACAAAACTAAAATTGATTGATCCAAAAATTTCAGAAGCATATTCAAGAACATTATTATTAGGTGATGAATTATTAATTTGCGTTAGAGGTAATACAGGAGTTATATCTTTACTAACTACTGATTTGGCAGGAGCTAATGTGACAAGGGGTATTGTTCCGGTTTGTTTTGAAACTTCAAAATTAAGCTTAGATTTCGGTTATTTCCTTTGTTTATCACCCTTTGTTCAAAAACAAATAAAAGACAAAACTTATGGTGCGGCATTAATGCAGATTAATATTAGAGATGTAAGAAAACTAAAAATGTTAATACCTCCAATCCAAGAACAACAAAAAATAGTAAAAAAATTAAACAAATTACAAAAACAAACCAAAAAATTAGAAAGCATTTACCAACAAAAGCTATCCAATTTAGAAGAGCTAAAAAAATCAATCCTGCAAGGGTGATCTGTGACCTTTTATAAAAACAAATACCGCATAGAATCTTCTCGATTAAAAAACTGGGATTATTCATCTGTTGGATATTATTTTATTACAATCTGCACCAAAAATCGCCAATGTTGGTTTGGTAATATTTTTGCCGCCACCGCCGTAGAGACGCAATGCATTGCGTCTCTACAACCACCACCACACCACCCACAAATGGAATTATCTAATATCGGTAAAATCGTACAGAATGAATGGTTGAAAACATTCAATATGCGTCCCGATATGAATTTGATAATGGACGAATTTATCATCATGCCCAATCATTTTCATGCCATTATTCACATTGGTGAAAATCAATATAATACGCAACATAGAGACGCAATGCATTGCGTCTCTACCAATACGAAAAAAAATAAATTTGGATCACAATCAAAGAATCTGGCATCTATTGTTCGTGGTTTTAAAATTGGCGTAACCCAAAATGCACGCAAAACATATCCAAATTTTGCATGGCAACCTCGGTTTCACGATCGTGTTATCCGTAACGAAAATGAATTAAATAGGATTCGTGAATATATTCTCAACAATCCTCAAAAGTGGGCTGATGACGATTATTATATTTTGGAGGCAAGTCAATGACTCCTTCATCCAACAATTCTGAAATAATCCTCTACACCACCCCAGACGGCACAGTCAAAATAGACACTGTTTTTCAAGATGAAACCATCTGGTTAACCCAAGCCAAAATGGCGGAACTTTTTGGTGTGGATAGGAGCGTAATAACCAAACATATCGGTAACATCTATAAAGATAATGAGTTACAAAAAGAGGCAACTAGTGCAAAAATTGCACAAGTTCAAAATGAAGGCGGCAGGAAAGTTTCCCGTAAAATTGAGTTTTATAACCTTGATATTATTATTGCGGTGGGTTATCGGGTCAACTCCAAAAGAGCGACCCAGTTTAGAGTATGGGCAAGCAATATCCTCAAGGAATACATCATCAAAGGCTTTGCCATGGATGATGAGCGCTTGAAACAGGTCGATAAGTGGGATTACTTTGATGAATGGTTGGAACGAATCCGGGATATTCGGGCTTCGGAAAAACGCTTTTACCAGAAAATTAAAGACATTTACACCACCGCCATTGATTACGACAAAGATTCTGAGCAGGCACAGGTTTTCTTTAAAAAGGTACAGAATAAAATGCTTTGGGCGACCACGGGCAAAACAGCTGCTGAACTGATTGAAGCCAGAGGTAATTCAGATACAGTCAATATGGGGCTGACTTCATGGCGTGGCTCAATTGTCAGAAAACAGGACGTTGCCATTGCCAAGAATTATCTAAAAGAAGATGAAATTAAAGACCTGAATGAAATTGTTACCATGTATCTGGATTATGCTGAAAGGCAGGCTCGCAAACGACAAACCATTACCATGGCGCAGTGGGCGGATAAACTGGATGGCTTTTTGGAGTTTAATGAACAGGAAATTTTGACCCATGCAGGGAAAGTGAAAGCGGAAGTCGTCAAAAAAATCGCTGAAGAGCGTTACAATGAGTTTGATAATAAACGCAAAAGAGCTGAAGCATTGGCAGCAGACGAAGAAGATTTGAAACAGCTTGAAGCAATAGAAAAGAAATTACTTGGAAATCGGGGAAAGCAGGATGAATGAAGCTATCTGTCTGACTCAGAAAAGAATAGCAGAGCTCTTTGATGTATACCCAGCCATTACAAAACACCTGAAAAATATCTTTGAAAGCACAGAATTAGATAAAAAAGTGCTTGGTTCCATTTTGGAACATACCATGTCAGTTGGGTTCTCAGGGATGAGCTGCCACCCGATTGAAATGGAGGTTTTTTAAAATGATAAAAAATATAAAACCACAAAACAAACTTGTCGTATTTCAAGGAAAAGAAGTCCGCAGGGCGTGGCATAACGAAGAGTGGCATTACTCTTTGGTTGATATTATTGCGGTTTTATCGGAGAGCAAAAACCCAACCGACTATCTAAAAAAGATACGCAAACGAGACGAAGAACTAAAAACCTACATAGGGACAAATTGTCCCCAGGTAGAAATGCAGACTACATCTGGCAAAAACAGAAAAACCCTTGCAGGAAACACAAAAGATGTCTTTCGTTTAATTCAGTCTATTCCATCAAAGAAGGCAGAGCCATTTAAACAATGGTTGGCACAGGTAGGAAAAGAACGCTTAGACGAAATTGAAAACCCTGAATTGGCACAAGAGCGAATGAAGGCGATTTACGAGCAAAAAGGCTATCCAAAAGATTGGGTTGATAAACGACTTCGAGGAATTGCCATTCGTCAAAACTTAACCGATGAATGGAAAGAGCGAGGTATTAAAGAGCAGAGAGATTACGCCATTTTAACTGCGGAAATTTCAAAAGCAACCTTTGGAATGACACCAAGCCAATATAAAGAATTTAAAAATCTGCCAACAAAATCAAAAGCCAATCTTAGAGATAATATGGACGATTTAGAGCTGATTTTTACAATGCTTGGGGAGCGGGTCACAGCCTGATACTTTTGCTAAAAACAAAAGCGTAGCAAACAGGGGTGGTAATGTTGCAGGTAATGCTCGCAAGGAAACGGAAAAAGAACTGGGAAGAAGCGTCATCTCTAAACAGAACTATCTAAGTGAAAATGTAAAGTTGAAAATTGAAAATGATTAAACAATGGAAAATTGAAAGTTAAAAATGGAAAAGGTTAAAAAAAATATAGTAGCTGATAAATCTTATGCTTTGCATTGCGAATTATAAAGCTGTACAAATATCTTATTGCTGAACAAAAAGAATATGTACTTTCTAAGCAGGTTTTACGAAGTGGAACCAGTGTTGGAGCATTGGTAAAAGAGGCTGAACATGCTCAGTCAAAAGCCGATTTTATCAATAAAATGAATATAGCCCTTAAAGAGGCTAACGAAACGGAATATTGGTTGATGTTATTAAAAGACAGCGAATATATAAGCACGAAAAGTTTTGATTCTATTCATCCCGATAGCGTTGAACTTATAAAACTATTAGCAAGTATCGTAAAATCAAGCAAGAAGAGTGGGCTTTGAAAATGGATTTTAATTTTTAACTTTCCATTTTCACTTTTCAATTAGAGCGAGTGAAGTATGAACGAAAGTGAAACCAGAGCAGAGTTAATTGACCCGCAACTAATACGTTGTGGTTGGGGTGTGGTGGAGGAATTCAAGAATTCTGCGTGAACGCAATGTCTGTAAAATAACAGACGGTAGAATACAGGTTGGTGGAGGGAGAAGGAAACCGCTGATTGCAGAT
>QIJM01000459.1 GCA_003232445.1 Paraglaciecola arctica | reverse complement strand
ACGGTTAAATTAAAAGTGCAAACTAAACATGTAGATCCGGATGGTAGAGTGCTTGCGGACGGGAGTTCGATTCTCCCCGCCTCCACCAAACCCCGAAAAGCTCGCCAACTGGCGGGCTTTTTTTACGCCTCCTCAGCTGAAACACCCCCAGACATCCCCAGAACACTCTATTTTGCCTGCTCCCTAAAGGGATTTATCAAAGGTCGCACCAATAGAACCATAATTTGATACTATTTCGATGTTTTGCGAGAGGTTACTGGGTAATCATATTGGTCTTAGCTAAAAAGACCGGCTTTCACCGGCTAATTCTACTTAGGGGTTGAAATGACAATCACCTACTTACATCATCAGGATATATAGAATCCATTTTTAGTAGGTTTTATTAGTTTCAATAATTTAATCCAAGCTGATACGACCTAGGCTTTCTAATAATGAGTGGATAACCGCCAACATCACTGCCTAATTTCAATAATCCCAGGCTCTTATTGTTACTTCCATCAAATGTATGAAACTCATTTGCCTTATATAGAATGGCAGTTGCTAAGTGCAATGCATCAGGAGTACACAATGTTTTAGTGTGATCATTTCTTACCTTATAGTGATTTCGTAACTCACTAGCTAATTCAGCTATTTTCATATCTACACTAACCGTCATCATCATACGACGCTGCAATAATCCCTTAAAAAGATTCATTGCACCGACTGGCAGATCACATTCCAGTATTTCAGTGATTGTGACTGTTGATGTGATCAACTTTGCTGTGCCTTTTTCCACTTTAGAGACAACTTCTCTAATCCCTTCGATTTCATCAGGTGTGCGATTTGGCGATCCTTCGTTCTTTAGCCATGCAATAAATACGCATGTGTCCCAGTAGTAGATTTCAGGCATCCCACTCATCTCTTAGGTTTCTAACAAAACCTTCTGAAGATAATTGGCCTGTTGCATCTTGTGCTATACCGAACAAGTCATCAAAAGTCGGCAAATCTTTTTCAACCGGATAAACTTCAATACTCTTTACCTCTACACTACTTGGATACACCTCTCCTCTTCTATACGTGAGAACACCATCAACAGAGACTTTCCTATCTACCCCATTGATTGCGTCATCGTGTAGGCCGGGTGGGAAATGACAATGAACTTTGCTAGCCCCTACTAAAGGGTAGATGTTAAAAGTGTTATTATTATCGTGTATGTTAATCGCTTCTAATACGCCCTCTACAGAGCCGAAACACACATCCTCTTCACTTAACGCCATTTCGACTTGAGCATTAAATTCTTTGCCTATATATGCAGTAATGTTTCCAGCAGAAAGAGATAGGCTGGATATAGATGTACCCACTCCTTTGCCCAAATCCTTTAATTTGGAAAGCAGAGAAAAATCGACGTTGTCAGGAATCTTTCCATCGGTGATCTTGTTTATAGTATCAATTACACCATTGACTGTAGCAGACGCATCCACACCGTCTTCTTGAGGAACAGCCTGAATAACAACTGTTGCAGGGCTGGAATGAGAGAGATTCACAATCCTGTAATTGCTGACTTGTTTCCCAGATTGTATAGCATCAATTTGATTTAATACCTTCTTGAGAGCATCCAATTTATCAACAAAAGCTGGAAGAAGGACATGCTTATCGTCCTCTACCCGCCCTTCAATTATTAATTTAATAGAATCATCAGACATTTTTGTCTTTTTCCTACAGTTCCCTATGCAAGCATTTATGAGTATCGGCACATAAGCCTTTTCTCACCAATGCCCTATGGGGCAAGTATAGCTCTTTCTAAAGCATATAGGCCATACAGCATACGCCAATAGTTGGCCTGATTGCACCAAATGGGTGTAGTCAAGACACAATCCCGAAGGGTGCAACCCGTAGTTTCAAAATATTAGAAATACCTCAATAATGCCCAAAAACAATGGTACGGTGAGCCATAGAGAGGCATGATGGAAGCTACCCCCCCCCTCCCTCCACCACTAACGAATTCAAAGTTGTCTCAGAACGGCTTTTTTTACACCTGAAATAAAAGCACTACTCGAATATCGCACCTATAACTCCCGATAAGCTTTAGTAGCCCAAGGGTATTTTCGGAATCACCAGGGGGGGGGTAAAATTACATGTTTAATACCCTCATAGAATCTGATAGATTAGCTAACGGCTTATGGGCAGATTTTGGGTCGCGCATCGCGATCAGTGAAAAAAATGTCCGAAAGGATTGCCTTCTATGGGGATTACTCTCATCTCTCAGTGTCCCTGCAATTGCGTAAGAGTGCCCATAAGCCACTTTCAGGAATAGATCTAATATAATATAACTCTATGAATAAGCTTGATTACTTTAAACAAATCACGACAAAACAAGAGTTAGCAGCATTGTTAGGGGTAAAGCCTACTTTTCTCACCTATGTTCTATATAAGTTAAAGCCAGCCACTCAGTACACCAGTTTTACAATACCCAAAAAAAGCGGTGGTACTCGAAACATACTCTCCCCATCAATTAAACTGAAGAGCTTACAATCGAGCCTTTCTAACCTATTGCTAGACTGTATTGATGAAATAAACGAACCCAAACAAAAGCCTCGCACTTACAAACAAGCTTTGTCACATGGTTTTGTACGAGAATGCTCAATCATCACAAATGCCATGATGCATTTAAACCAGAAAAACGTTCTCAATATCGACCTAATGGACTTTTTTGATAGCTTTAATTTTGGCCGAGTACGAGGCTTTTTTATCAAAAATAATCACTTCAAATTAGACCCACATATTGCCACAGTTATTGCACAAATCGCTTGTTACGATAACAAGCTCCCTCAAGGCAGCCCATGCTCACCAGTTATAACTAACTTAATAACGCACTCCTTAGACATTAAGCTCGCATCACTTGCAAGGAAGTACTCTTGCATTTATTCAAGGTATGCGGATGACATGACTTTCTCGACCCGCAAATCGGTATTTCCTTGCCAGATAATGCGACAGGAAGACGGTAAATATATTACAGGGAAAAAGCTAAAGAGTGAAATATCACGGTCTGGGTTCTTAATAAATGAAAGAAAGACACGTATTCAATACAAAAATTCCAGGCAAGATGTAACTGGGTTAATCGTTAATAAAAAACCCAACGTAAAAAAAGAGTACTGGCGAACAGTAAAATCCCAATGTAATAGTTTATTTCACACAGGCACTTTTATTAAGAAAACAGACGTAGGTGTAGTAGAAGGCAATATCCATGCGTTAGAAGGCCAATTAAACTTTATTGACCAAGTTGATTTTTTCAATCGCCTGCGTCAAAAAGCACCAATAAACCATACTTATGTAGTTGCCAATCACAAACTTAATACACTACCATTGCTAACTGGCAGAGAAAAAACGTTTAGTAAATTCTTATACTATCGTTATTTTTACGGCAACACTCAACCAACAATTCTCTGTGAAGGAAAAACTGATAACATTTATCTAAAATCAGCCATTAGTATATTAGCAAATATCTACCCGTCTCTTGCAAATACGAAAACTATAGTAGATCCATATAAGTTATTAATTCGCTTTATTAATTATTCAAACCGATCCAAGTTCTTTATGGGATTAGATGGTGGTTACGGAAGTTTAAAATTCTTCATCAACAAATTTGATGCACATTACAAATTTTATAAATCCCTAAATCCTCAACACCCCGTGATTATCGTGTTAGATAATGATGCAGGGTTTTCTAGTTTTCCGAATGAACTTAAGAAAATTGATTCGGCTACGTCATATCCTACTGTTTTAAAAAAAGACGATTACCATAAAGCGGATTACATTCATGTAATGCACAATCTTTATATCGTATTAACACCGTTAACCCTAAAAGGTGAGAATACAAATATTGAGTATTTTTTTGATGATGCGACGCGACTTATACAACACAATGGAAAATACTTTAACACGGCTGTCAAACGTGATGACAGTGTCGATTTAAGTAAGGTATCTTTTTCGAAACATATTATCAAAGCACAGAAAAGCTCTATCAATTTTAATGGCTTAAAGCCGCTCTTAGACCGCATTGTTGCTGCCATCACACATTTCGATTCAATTAAGTAAAACTAACATCTACTATCAGAAACCTAGTAACCCATTTTTCTGAGTTGGACGAAAAAAACCAGCTGAGTCCCTTTAACAGCAAATAATATCGTTAAAATGTCTTTAGGGGTCTTTCTGAAAAATGTCGGTTCGTGTATTGCGCTGCCATTTTCTTAGCTCCCTGAAAGATTGCCTGGTTTATGTATTATTGACGGTCACTTGTCCGTTCATTAGCATGGGTAAAAGCCAGTCTCGAAGCTCTACAAGTTGAAGATTTTCTCTGTATAAGACATCACATTTATCAAAAATCGTATCAAGTATTCCGTAAAAGAAATAATTACTGTCTTTCCGCATAGAAATATGAATATCTTCAATATCTCCTTTAGTTATGAATTTCACTATTGAGCCACGAGAGCCTTTAGTTAATTGTTCCACTTTATTTTGAACAGAGTAAAAAACTAAACTGTAATGCTTCGGGATGTCTGGTATCAACACATACGTTCTCTGATACGCATTAAATTTACCATCATATCTTTTCACATTAAAATTGCCGTTACCTGCCAGCAATACAGATTTACCTTCAAATTCATAGTCATCACACCATAAGGCTTTATCCGCACAGGTGAAAAAATGATATTTGCCACCACTTGTAGAATGATTTGCATCTTTTTTACCCGTTTTAATCTCTAGCAAATTAGATATGGAAACAGCTTTCCACACATCAGGAATTTTTCGCTTTAGCACTTCGTTATAGACCATTTTCCCACCCGATGATTTGTAGGGCTTGCCGTTGGCATCGGGGAAGTCGAACTGCACAAACCAATAGTCGTATATGAGCTTGGCCATCGCTTCTAGCTCTGCATTGATTTTGTTGTTGAGTTCTATTTTTTTGTCGATGGAGTATAAGAGGCTACCTATTTTTAGCTGCTCTTTAATAGGAGGTATTTGTATTTTTACATCATATATCCTATTAGGTGAAGTATGCTTAACCTTTGACCCTGATGACGATTGTGCTATTTGCGATCTCACATGTTTGGTACGAAATACATAGTAAAGAAATAAATTATTATATTTAGCAGAATCGTATGTTATTAAACCTATTCTCTGATTGTGAAGAAATTTTTTATTTTCTGGCACAAGTGCTGTGCTACCTAACAAACCAGCTACTTGCTCAGTCATGGCAACAACCAAATCACCCTTTTTGCACAAATATTCAGAAGGATAATCATGAATGTAATACTTTTCTTTTCCAGGCGTGTATTTAAACCCACCTTTATCATGAAAGTTTCCTGGCGTTATCAGAATTTCACTACCATTATCAGAAAAATATTCGCCTTTAAAAGCAAAGCCATGTTTTACGCTGATTCCGTCACCCAGACTAACTAATTCCCATTCATGAGCCATACTTTAAACCTTTCAAACTATTCAGTATTTCAGCTTCTAGTTCTTTTGATTTTGAAAATAAAGTAGCCAAGTTCGTTTTATAATTGCTAATCTTAGAATCAAACTCATTCTGATCTATATCCACATACTCAATCTTCACCTCAAAATACTGCCCGGCACTCAACGAGTAGTTCTTGGCTTGAATATCGTCATAACTCACCACTACTGAAAAATCATCAGCCACCACTTTGTCGTTAAAGGTGCTAACGATTTGCATTTCTTCAGTTGGTGTTAACACCGTTTTCTGGTTTTTGCCCTCTTTAATCGTTTCACCCAAGTTTGAGGCATCAATTAGCACTACATCGGCTTTATTGGTTTTATCAATAAACAAAATTGAAACATTTGTGCCAGTATTGGCAAAGATGTTTGATGGCATACTGACTACACCAGCCAGCATTTTCTCATCCACCAGCTTTTGACGAATCTTTTTACTAATGCCGCTGTTGGCAGTAATAAAACCCGTTGGTACGACCACAGCCGCTTTGCCGTTGTCTTTCAATGAATAGATGATGTGCTGCAAAAACATCAAGTAGATGGCCATAGACTCTTTCTTCTTCTTTGGCACGTTGGGTATACCGGCAAAGAAACGATCATGATTCTCTTTTGTGTCTAGCTCTGCACTGAAGTCCGAGAAATCGAGCTTAAACGGCGGATTGGAGACAATGTAATCAAAGGTCTCCAACTCACCATTGGCCTGCTTATGATACGGTTCTAATATGGTGTTGCCCTTGATGATGTTGTGTATAGAGTGAACCAGATCATTGAGGATGAGGTTTAAGCGCAACAAGCCCGATGATTTTTGTGATATATCTTGGGAATAGATGGTGCATTTGTCTTCGCCAATCTCATGGGCAAGGTTCATCAAAAGGCTGCCTGAACCGGCTGAGGGGTCGTAACAAGTGACATTATCGACCTCCCCCTGCACCAGACACCGCGCCATAACTTTTGAGACAGCATGCGGGGTAAAATACTCAGCATATTTTCCGCCGCTATTGGTGTTGTAGTCTTTAATCAGGTATTCAAAGATGGTGGCGTAGAAATCAAACTTCTCATGGAAGATATGCTCAAAACTGAAACCGGTGAGTTTGTTGACAATGGCTTTGCAGAAATCATCGCGTTTGTCGGTGACATATTTGCTGAGGTTTTCAAACAGGACGATTTTTTCACCGCCATCGGTGAGGACTGCGAATATATCGCTGTTTTCTCTGGCGATGTCGGTCAGAGTAGTATCGAAAATATCGGCAAAGTTGGCTTCGTTCTGCTTGGCAAACAGTGACGAGATAAAATGGTCGGTTCTGATAACGGCGGTGCTTTCACTGAGCTGCATGGTGAGCATTTCATACTCATCTTTACTGAGTGCTTTCAGGGCATCTTCCCAGTTTTCAGCCTTGGCGATGGATTCATCAAGCTGTTTTATCTCATAGATAAATTTGTCATTGAGAAACTTATACAGAAACACCTGGGTGATAATCTTAAATTCATTGCCATCATTACCCAGACCATAATTGGCGCATACGCTCTTCAGATCATCTATCAGAGCTTTGGTTTGGCTAGTAAAACTTGTAACAGGTGGCTGTTTGGTCATTTTTTCCTCTCAGTCAGGCGGCAGCCAGACCATAGTATTCATTCATATATTCTTTGACGATCAAACCATTGATATGCTTGCTTGATTGCATGGTTAAAGGGATATGTTGTTTGTTCTGGAATTGCTCAATAACCAGACGCATAGTCATTTTTTTAATGAAATTCTCATTTTCGAGCATTTTAGCGTTCTGTTCAATTTGCTTGTCGATTTCTGATTTCAAGCCTTTCAGGGCATCAAATAATTTGCTTTCACTGTCGGTGAGTGGGTCTTTCTCCATCAGCCGTTTGTGTAGACGGGCATATTTTTCATCGTTGCCGTACTTGGCCTTTAATAGCTTATTTTTACGTTCCAGCTCTTTTGCCTTGTTGTGAATATCGTTCAAGGCTTTGATGTTGCTTTCCATCTGCTCTTTGGAGACTTCACTCAGATTCTTCTTTTTAAACAACCGTTCCAACTCTTCTTTAAGCGTGATAAACACAGGGTCTTGCGGGTCAAAATTGCCACCGAGGGCTTCGCGTGTTTTTTGCAGGGTGTCTTTGAGTTGGTCTGCAATCACCATTTCCTCTTCTTTGACCTTGGTGAAGGCAAAGATAACATCCTCCAGGGCAATATTCAGCAGATTTGTGCTGTCCACGCTATTCTCCAGCGCTTCTTTGGTGTTGATAAGTGCCAAACGATTGTTGGCTTCTCTGGATAGGACAGTGAGCGTTTGAAAATCAAGCTTTTCCAACATTTCATAGTCACCCGATAGACGGATGAGATTGTAGAGGCTTTTTGCGTTGTTGAGCACATGGGTGATTTTTAACATCTCACCACGGGAATCAATTTGACTGATTTGATCGGAAAAAACCTCCAGGTTGTTGGTGTCAAAATGAAACAAGACCTTTTTGATCTCTTGTATTTCTTGCTCAATTTCCTCTTGTGATTTAAACAGGTTGCTGTAGTGTTCTATTTCATCGCCCAGCTCAGACTGTAATTCATTAAAATAGTCCTTATTGGTCTTTTCAAACTCTTTTTCAATGTCGGCAAAATCGACTACGTAGCCATAATTAAAGCCTTTGTAAGTGCGATTCACACGGGTCAGTGTTTGCAATAGGTTATGGGCTTTAATCACGCGGCCTATGTAGAGTTTTTTAAGTCGCGGGGCATCAAAGCCCGTCAACAGCATGTTGAAAACAAACAGCAGGTCGATTTTGCCTTCTTTGAAATCTTCAACGAGCTGTTTTCGTTCTTCTTTAGTGCCGATATCGTGCAGTATCACAGCGGCGGTATTCACTTCGCTATCTTGTTTCTTTTTAGCGTTATAACTACTCTTTTCCTCAGCAGCCATTAGGTAAGTTTGTGTTGGTTCTTCAAGTTTTCCTATATTGGCGTACTGCTCTTGGAATATTTTGTACATCTCATTGGCTTGTTCCGGTGAATCACAAACCACCATGCCGCCTATGGTGTTGTTGTTCATGCCAATGCGGGCTTGTTCAAAGTCTTTGACGATGTAATCCAGCATTGGCTCAACAAATTTGCGGTGGGCATATACAAGTTTTTTGTCGCCGTTGCCTTTCAGTATTTCGATCTCCTCCAGGGCTTTTTGCAGGGTGAGCTTGTAGCTGGTTTCGATCTCTTCACGGATTAAACGCAGGGTGTAGCCATCTTTAATGGATGCGTTATAGTAGTACTTGTGTATGTAGCCACCAAAGAGTGTTTTGGAGTTGTACTCCTCACCCAATAGCGGCGTTCCTGTTAAACCAATTTTGATTGAGTTGCGATCTGATTGCTCCAGGTTGGCTAAAAAGCTACCTTGAGGGTTATAGCTGCGATGTACTTCATCTAAAAAGAAGATACGCTGGACGTTCAGGTTATAATCACTGTTTTTAGTAACAGCAGGATCATCTTCAAATTTCTGGATATTAACGACGGTGATTTCTGCCTTGCCTGAGTTGTTGTGTATGGCGGCAGTCTGTTTGATGTCGCTAGCGAAGGCTTCACGTGAATCGATGTTGTGAACCACTAAACTGCGTGATTTGAACTCTTTACTGGCTTGAATAAGCAGATCCAGTCTATCCACAATAAAGTAGAACTTAGCAATCACCCCCTTCTTCTGGAAATAATCAGCAAGATATTTAACGTTGTAGTACGCCAATGCAGTTTTTCCACTGCCCTGGGTATGCCAAATGATGCCTTTTTTCACACCCTCTTCTAACTTCTGCTCTATGGCCTTGGTAGCGAACATTTGCGGGTAGCGCATAATGTGCTTTTGCAAACCTGTACGCTCTTTCACATAAGCAAAGGCGAACTCCAGAACAAAGGCCAAACGCTCACGCTGGAACAGTGATGTACAAATTCGGTTAGTGGGTGTATCGGGACTTTTGTTCTTGGCAAACTCTGGTGACTGTTTGATGCTCAGCAGGTTATTGTCTTTAAGAACTCCAGTTTCACTGGCATCATCCATCGAAGAAAGTAGCGTACTTAAATCAAATTCCTGTTCTTCACGGAAATAGTTAAAATTTGGCTTCTGGTATGACGTGGTGGCGTAAAATGTACCTTCAATCGGCATCGGTGAGCTATCGTCATATTCCATGTTATTCGAGAAGATCATCAGCTGAGTCAAGTTGACGAACTTCCTGAACTTCTTATTTTTAAAGCGGGTTTGAATGCGTTTGTGTTCTGCCAGTATGCCATCTTTATTATTGGGCTTTTTTACCTCTATAAACGCCAGCGGCATACCGTTAATGAGCAAGATAATATCTGGCCTGAACTCTTCATCATCTTTTTTATAGGTGAGTTCAGTGACAACATTGAAGGTGTTGCTATCAAAATTTTCAAAGTCTATTAAGCGAGTGCCTGATTTGTTAATGAGCTTTTCGTAAAAGGCTTTACCCAGGTCTTCATTTTCAAGGCTTAGTGTTATGTCATCAAAGCATTGTTTAGCTTCAATGTCGCTTAGGTCAGGGTTTATACGTTTGATACTCTGGTGAAAAATGTCGGTGAAGATGTTGGTTGATTCATCCCATGTGACCTTCGGGTCTTTCAGAGACAGGTATCCATACCCTAAACGCATCAGATGCAGGATAGTGGGTATTTTTACCCTTGAGTCTTCGTTGAATTTCATAGATGAAACATCCCGTTACACGCCAGCCCTGCTCTCAAGCTAAATACTCAATAATATCCATACTTTTATGAGGAACACCAATAATTTCAACCTGGTCATTTACCAGAATATAGAAAACAAGGTGCATTCCTTCAGGAAAACAAAAATACCCCTGTTTGACATCATCTCGTGGCTTACCTAATGAAGGATTTTCTACCAGCCATTCAAAGCGCTGAATCAGCGCCTCCAGGTATTTATCGGCCTGAGTAATGCCCCACTGTTCAACGGTATAAAGCCATATTGATTCAAGATCAGCCTGTGCAAGCGCTCTTATACGATACCGGGTTGTCATTTAAGGTGCTTTTTATGCAATCCTTCAATGAAAGCTTCACCATTAAAATTATCCACTAACGGGCTATTTTCACCAGCTTGTAATTTATCCTGGAGAAGTTGCAGCCTGGTTTCATCTTCTTCTAATTTTCGCAAGCCCGCACGTACAACCTCACTAACAGATTGAAAGCGACCTGCATTGATTTTTTCAAGAACAAACTCATCAAAATGTTGGCCTAAGGTCACCGATGTGTTTCTTGGCATTGTATTGCTCCTATAATCTGTTGTATTAAATATTAATACAATGTTCGGTAATGTACAATCAAGACGGCAACAAACTATACATGCAGAAATCGGCTAATTGGTGGGTGACTTTTTGTTTTAGTAAAGATACGACAGGGTGATACGACAGGGTCGGACCAAGCCAACTCATTGATAAGATAGAATTATGTAGTTAGAATTGGCCATCTTCTGACCTTAAAAGGCCCAT
>QIJM01000678.1 GCA_003232445.1 Paraglaciecola arctica | reverse complement strand
GAAAATAAATTGGTCTTGGGTAACTCAACACAAAGTAAAACGTTGAAACAATTGTTAAATACCTCTGATGTGATAAGCCTACACGTACCTGAGACAGCACAAACTCAAAACATGATTGGTGCTAAAGAGCTAGGCATGATGAAAGAAGGCGCAATACTAATGAATGCTGCCAGAGGTACCGTTATTGATATCGATGCCTTGGTCGATGCGTTGAAAAGTGGCAAATTAGCCGGTGCAGCTATCGATGTATTCCCAGTAGAGCCGAAGTCGAATAACGACCTTTTTGAATCACCACTGACTCAGTTCGACAATGTGATTTTGACGCCCCATGTAGGTGGAAGTACCCAAGAGGCTCAGCAAAATATTGGTATCGAAGTTGCCGGTAAGCTTGCCAAGTACAGTGATAATGGCTCAACTTTGTCGGCAGTTAATTTCCCAGAAGTATCTTTGCCTGAACATACTGATCGTTCACGTTTGTTGCATATTCATAAAAATGCACCGGGGGTGCTAACACAAATTAACCAAGCCTTTGCTCAGAAAGGTTTAAACATTGCTGCGCAGTATTTACAAACCAATGAAAATATTGGTTACGTAGTGATTGATGTTGAAACTGACCATGCAGAAGAAGCATTTGAGCAATTACAAAAAATTGATGGCACGATTAAGACCAGAATTTTGCATTAATTTAGCGGGTGTTGCTTTTAGCCAAAACTAAAAATGCCTGCTTATTTAGTGGGCATTTTTAGTTGCGATAGAAGATGTTTTACTATTAATAGTTAAATTAGCAGGAATATCTACGCAAAATTCATGTGGGGTATGTTTTAGCCTAGGCTTAAGCGAGAGTAAAATCTCATCTACATAATCGCCCAGCGCAAATGTGCGATTATCTTGACTGTTAGGCTTTTTAAAGATCTCCGTGTATTGCCTGCAGAGCAGATATGGCGGTGATTGCAGCAGTTTCAGTACGCAGAACTCTTGGTCCCAGTTGGATAGTTTGAAACCCACTTTGTTCAGTTTGGTAAATTTCTTGCTCTGAAAATCCACCTTCTGGACCAATCAACAATCTAGCACCAGCTGGGGGCATAGTTACATGCCTAAACGCTTTTTCAGCCCTTGGGTGTAAGGTAAGGCGTATTTGATTGGTGGACAAGTTTATCCAGCCTGCAAATAAACTAGGCGCATGTAATACCGGTAATACGTTTCTGCCACACTGCTCACAGGCTGCTATGGCCAATTTTTGCCACTGCTCATGTTTTTTAGACCACCTTTCTTTACTGAGCTTTACGCCACAGCGTTCTGTGATAAGCGGAGTGATTTCAGTTACGCCTAATTCGATCGACTTCTGGATCACCCATTCCATTCTATCGCCTCGAGAAATCCCTTGGCCTAGATGAATACTTAAGGGCGATTCTATGCTGATTGAAATTTTAGAGTCAACGCGAGCTATTACCTTACGTTTAGCCACTTCTGATAGCTGGGCACTATATTCGTTCCCGTCACCATTGAATAGAACCACAGCTTGTCCCGTTTTAGCCCGTAAAACATTAGCCACGTGATTAGTGGCATCATCAGTTAAAGTGACATAAGTGTCAGTGGATAACTCAAAAGGGTAATAAATTCTGCTGATGCGCATTTTTTCACTCGATTATATTTTATAAATGGTATCAACAGAGTGAAATTTAAAAAAGGGGTAATATGCGGGAGTGACAAATAGTAGAATATTAAGCGTCGGCGGATGGCTCAGTTCCGCCTAGCTTCTAATTATTACTTAGTTAGTTTCAATCACTTTCGACGTATCAAGAGATTGAGCCGTCTCTCGCTTTCGGGGCATGGAGTTAGCACCTTTTCGAGCAAACTTAGTGTTTTTGCCCTTTTCTCTAGACATTGAAAAAGCGAAAAGTAAAACCAAAGAAATAACTAATAAACTGACTAACAACATTTTCAATTCCTTTAAAAATATTAGACCACCAAAAAATAGGTGATCTACATTATAGCACTAATTTTTTTTTATATTCAAAAACATTAAAAGCTGGCTTTTATCTTGTTGATTAACCTATTCTTTCATCTAAGATGATGGAGCCATAAAGTACGGCATTTTATTAGAGACGATATTTAATAATTAAAAAGGTTGGAGAGAAAAATGTTTGGATTTGACGCAGAGCAAATGTCCCAGATGATGGACACCTATATTATCCCTTGGGGAATTAATATTGTAATGGCAATTGTCATTTACATTATGGGTAAAATTATCGTGGGCATTTTAATCAATGTCCTCGGCAAAGTGATGGCACGTTCTAAGTACGACGACATGTTAATTAGTTTCGTCAAAGCTATTGTCAACGCAATATTGATGTTATTTGTCATTGTTGCATCGTTGGATCAACTAGGTGTTGATACCACTTCACTGGTGGCTATTTTAGCTGCAGCAGGTTTAGCGATTGGCTTGTCTTTGCAAGGATCTTTGCAAAACTTTGCAGCAGGGGTGATGTTGCTGGTGTTTAGACCTTTCAAAGCCGGTGATTTTATCGACGCGGGCGGTGCAACTGGGGTGGTAAAAAGTATCAGTATTTTTACTACCATTATGACTACTCCTGACAATAAAGAAGTTATTGTCCCTAATGGTGCGATATACGGTGGTAACATAACCAATTTTTCTGCTAAAGATACTCGTCGTGTAGATATGGTTGTGGGCATTGGCTACGACAGTGATTTGAAAAAAGCCAAAGAAATATTAAATGAAATGGTGGCAGCCGATGATCGTATCTTAAAAGATCCTGCACCTACTGTTGCAGTGGCAGAATTGGCCGATAGTAGTGTTAATTTTGTGGTGCGCCCTTGGGTTGCATCTGCAGATTTCTGGGCGGTGAAGTTTGACTTTACTGAAGCGGTTAAATTACGTTTTGACGCTGAAGGTATCTCAATCCCATTCCCGCAAATGGATGTACATGTACACAAAGACGATTAATCTTTATTCGTAATAAAAATGCCGCAATTTGCGGCATTTTTTTGTTTTTAATAAAAGCTAAATTTTACAATTGGGTTTGTTCACTGTTAAGCGATAACCTTGTAAGGCTTTTGGCATATTGTTAGCTAAATTTTCTATACGAGTTGCAGGCAGAGGGTGGGTAGATAAAAGTTCTGGTTGCCTATTGTCGCCGCTGGCTTTAGCCATGTTCTGCCATAAATTAATTGACTGCTGAGGATCAAAACCTGCTTTGGCCATTAGGTCTAACCCTATTAGATCCGCCTCTGATTCATGGGTGCGACCGAATGGCAATTGTACGCCAACTTGCACTCCTAACCCCAAACCCGCCATGATCATATTACTACTAGCGATTTTATTCGCCTTTAATAGCTGGTTAGTGACCTCCATTCCCACGCCAATAAGGGCACCACTCGACATTCTCTCGTTACCATGTTCAGCAATCACATGACCCACTTCGTGACCAATAACCGCAGCAAGTTGATGTTGATTTTCGGTAAGTTCAATTAATCCTGTATACACGCCAATCTTACCTCCTGGTAAGGCAAACGCATTAATTTGCGGGGAGTCGAATACCACTATTTCCCAAACACCTGCAAACACTGATTGTGGTACATGTTGGGTAATGGCGTCGGTAATACACTTCACATACCGATTGGACACCGGCTGACGAGACACTTTTTGTTCTGTTTTCATACCAGCAAAAGCTTGTTCGCCCATTCCTGCCAACTGAGAGCTTGAATAAAGTTTGAGTTGATTACGCCCTAGTGGTGATTTAGCGCAGGATGAAAGAAAGGTAATAATAATTATTAGGCACAAATATTGAGTACAACGCATGAAGTTTATTCTTTAAGTGTAATGATTATCTAAATAATACCCTGAATTGGACAATCGATTAAGCTTCCATTCAGTTAAAAGCAGCTATTTTTGTTGATTACCTAACAATTTTTAAGCTGAAACTATCATGAGCAAACTCTCTGTTGTTACTTCAACAATATTTGGAGTGGTTTTTCTATCTGCATGCGCAAACTCAAGCCACGTCGATCATCAAGCCAAAAATCAATTTGTCACAGAGTTCTACGCATGGGTAGAAAACGTAGAGCAAATTAAATTTAAGTCATATGTGGGCGAGGGTGCTGCAATAGGTGCTGTGGATGGTTTACTTAATAATGCACGAGGTAATAGCCAGAATATGCTGGCGGGTGCCATTATTGGCGGATTGTTTGGTGGGTTACTCACCGCTTTGTTTGAAGGTAATACCAAAGGTTATGAATACCAATTGGCAGCAGTGGATGGCGATCTTGTAAGTGTGATTGCAGAAGATAAAGCAGCGGAACAAGGGCAATGTGTGAGTGTAAGGGTAGCCGGTGACGTGCGAATTAGATTAGAGCCAATGGCCGCTTGCGAAGAAGCTGCGCAAGAGTATCCGCAGATGAATATCTGATCAGCACAAAAAAGCCTCACTTTGAGACTTTTTTCTTTGGTCTGATCGCTTAAAGATTAAATACTCGCTTTTAGGCGTTCAGCAATATCGGTTTTTTCCCAAGGAAACTCTTCTCTACCAAAGTGACCATAGGCTGCCGTTGCTTGATAGATAGGACGCTCTAAGTCGAGCATTTTAAGCAATCCAAAAGGCCTAAGTTCGAAGTTGTCACGTACCAATTTAACCAATAATGCATCTGCAACCTTACCTGTGCCAAAGGTATCGATATTGATAGATGTGGGTTCTGCCACGCCAATGGCATATGACAATTGGATTTCGCACTTATCGGCCAGTCCAGCCGCCACGATATTTTTTGCTACGTAACGTCCGGCATAAGCGGCTGACCTATCAACTTTTGATGGATCTTTGCCTGAAAACGCACCACCACCATGTCTTGCCATACCGCCGTAGGTATCGACTATAATTTTACGCCCTGTGAGTCCACAATCGCCCATAGGCCCACCAATCACAAACCGACCCGTTGGGTTAATAAAATACTTGGTTTTTTTGCTTAGCCATTTTTCAGGCAATACAGGTTTAATAATTTCTTCCATCACAGCTTCACGCAGCTCCACTGTGCTAATACTCTCATCATGTTGAGTCGACAATACCACTGCATCAATAGCGACGGGTTGATTATTCTCATAGACAAAAGTCACTTGGCTTTTTGCATCAGGTCTTAACCAGTCTAGCGTGCCATTTTTACGCACTTCTGATTGACGTTTCACTAAACGGTGAGAATAAGTAATAGGTGCAGGCATCAACACATCAGTTTCGTTGCTGGCATAACCAAACATTAGACCCTGATCGCCCGCCCCTTGTTCTTCAGGTGAAGTGCGATCAATACCTTGGTTGATATCAGGAGATTGTTTGCCTATGGCATTTAATACGGCACATGAGTCTGCATCAAAGCCCATATCTGAATGTACGTAGCCTATTTCTTTGACTGTTTTGCGGGTGATTTCTTCAATATCTACCCAAGCTGACGTGGTGACTTCGCCACCCACCAACACCATTCCGGTTTTGACAAAAGTCTCGCAGGCCACTCTGGCCTTTGGATCTTGGGTCAATATGGCGTCTAAAACTGCATCTGAAATTTGATCTGCAATTTTGTCAGGGTGTCCTTCAGATACAGATTCAGAAGTAAATAAGTGTGAGGTCATAAAAGAGCCTTGCTTCAAAGTCGTTATTCAGATTTATCGGTGTATTCTAACTATTCAAATATAAAATACCAGTCTTTACTTCTAGACGTCTAAACGGCTATGAAATTTATTCTGCTAAGGTGTAAACAAAAGTCATATGGAAATACCTATTCATAGAGAATTTAGCATTGCAGTTACTTGCTGGCTAATACAAAATGGTTAGCTAACTTAGGTGTCTGTAGCGTTGAGTTACGGTAAACCATCATTATTGGATCAGTCAGGAGACCACATGTCGTCATCACGTCGAGAACTCGCCAACGCCATTCGCGCCCTTAGTATGGATGCCGTTCAACAAGCTAACTCAGGCCACCCAGGTGCACCTATGGGCATGGCTGACATAGCGCAAGTGTTGTGGGCAGACCATATGCAACATAATCCAAGTAACCCCGATTGGGCCAACAGAGATAGGTTTGTCTTATCTAACGGCCACGGCTCGATGTTGATTTATTCTCTATTACATTTGACTGGTTATGCACTACCAATTGAGGAATTAAGAAATTTCCGTCAATTGCATTCTAAAACCCCAGGGCATCCAGAATATGGTTATGCACCGGGTGTTGAAACTACCACTGGACCTTTGGGACAGGGGGTGAGTAATGCAGTGGGCATGGCGATTGCCGAAAAAACCTTGGCCGCACAGTTTAATCAGCCAGATTTTGATGTGGTCGATCATTTTACTTATTGCTTCTTAGGCGATGGTTGCTTGATGGAAGGTATTTCTCACGAAGTATGTTCTTTAGCAGGCACATTGGGCTTAGGTAAATTAGTCGCATTTTGGGATGACAACGGCATTTCAATCGATGGCCATGTTGAAGGTTGGTTTACTGATAATACGCCAGCCCGTTTTGAAGCCTATGGCTGGCACGTGATTGCAGACGTAGACGGACACGACTCTCAAGCTATTGCAGATGCGATTGCAGCCGCTAAAGCTGAAACCTGCAAGCCGACACTAATTTGTTGTAAAACTATTATAGGTTTTGGTTCACCCAATAAATCAGGTAGCCACGACTGCCACGGAGCACCTTTAGGTCTAGAAGAAATTAAAGCTGCGCGTGAATTTCTTAACTGGCCTTATGCTCCTTTTGAAATTCCTGCTGATGTTTACGCAGGCTGGGATGCAAAAATATCTGGTGCAGAAAAAGAGCAAGCTTGGAATGAGCAGTTTGCTGCATATCAACAAGCACATCCTGCACTCGCAGCAGAGCTAACGCGTCGTTTAGCCGGTGACTTACCTGCCGATTTTGCTGAAAAAGCGGATGCTTTCATTCAGCAATCACAAGACAAAGCTGAAAATGTGGCTAGCCGTAAGGCCTCGCAAAATTCGATTGAAACCTTCGCTACCTTATTGCCTGAAGTATTGGGTGGCTCAGCTGATTTGGCTGGCTCTAACCTTACTATTTGGTCTGGTACTAAAGGTATTTCAGCCGAAGATGCTAGCGGTAACTATCTATATTACGGTGTACGTGAGTTTGGTATGAGCGGCATCATGAACGGTATCGGTTTGCATGGTGGATTCCGTCCATTTGGCGCCACCTTCTTAATGTTTATGGAATATGCTCGTAACGCCATACGTATGGCGTCATTGATGGGTATTCCGAATATCTTTGTGTATACCCATGACTCTATTGGTCAAGGTGAAGACGGCCCTACTCATCAACCTATCGAACAAATCGCTAACTTACGTCTAACGCCAAATTTAGCTACATGGCGTCCATGTGACGGTGCAGAAACAGCGGTGGCATGGAAATCTGCACTAGAGCGAAAAGACGGCCCATCTGCATTAATTTTTAGTCGCCAAGGTTTGCCTGCTCAACCGCGTAATGCACAGCAGTTAGCCAATGTTGCTAAAGGTGGTTACATATTAAAAGATTGTGCAGGTACGCCTGATGTAATCTTAATTGCCACAGGCTCTGAAGTGGGGATCACAGTTGAAGCTGCCGAGCAGTTATCTACTGCGGGCATGGCAGTGCGTGTTGTGTCTATGCCAAGTACTTCAGTTTTTGATAAACAAGATACCGATTACCGAGAGTCTGTATTGCCAAGGTCTGTGACTAAACGTGTAGCGGTCGAAGCCGCTCATGTCGACTTTTGGCATAAATATGTTGGATTTGGCGGTGCTGTTGTGGGTATGTCTACCTTCGGTGAATCTGCACCGGGTGCGGCATTGCTGAAATACTTCGGTATCACCTCAGAAGCAGTGGTTGCAGCTGCAAAAGGCTTAAACTAAAGCAAAAATTACAGATGAGTTTGCTCACCTTGCATCAAATTAAAGAGTGTTATGTTACGTATTGCAATTAATGGTTTTGGTCGAATTGGACGCAATGTTGTCAGAGCATTGTATGAAACTGGGCGTAATAGCTATGTGCAAGTGGTCGCGATCAATGAATTAGCAGAGCCAGAGGGAATTGCGCATTTATTGAAATACGATACCTCCCATGGTCGCTTTTCTTTTTCTGTGGCGCTGCAGCAAGACATATTAGTGGTGGCAGGCGATGAAATTCAACTGTTACACCAAGCGCAAATTAACCGCTTGCCGTGGCAACAACTTGATATTGATTTAGTGCTTGAATGTTCTGGTGTTTATAACGACAGAGCCGCCGGTCAAGCTCATCTTGATCAAGGTGCAAAAAAGGTGTTGTTTTCTCAGCCTTGTGGCCCTGATTTAGATGCCACTGTGATTTATGGCATAAATGACCATCAGTTGAAAGCTGACGACTTAATTGTTTCTAGTGGTTCTTGTACCACCAATTGTATCGTGCCGGTTATACAAGTGTTGGATGATGCTTTTAATGTACTCAGTGGCACTATTACTACTATTCATTCGTCTATGCACGATCAGCAAGTCATTGATGCATATCATCCTGATTTGCGTCGCACACGTGCAGCTAGCCAATCGATTATTCCAGTGGATACTAAGCTTGCCGTTGGTATTGAAAGGATATTACCCAAGTTTGCTGGCAAGTTTGAAGCTATTGCCGTGCGAGTACCTACCATTAATGTTACGGCGATGGACTTGAGTGTCACTCTGGAAAAACATGTTTGCATTGATGAAGTGAACCAAGTGCTAAAACAAGCCAGAGAAGGTCGCTTAGAGGGGATTTTAGATTACACTGAAGAACCTTTAGTGTCGGTTGATTTTAATCACGATCCCCATTCTTGTATAGTAGACGGCAGTCAAACACGAGTGAGTCATAAACAACTAGTCAAAACCTTAGTTTGGTGTGATAACGAATGGGGCTTTGCTAATAGGATGATTGATACTGCCATGGCCATGTTCAACACTAAATAAAGCAGAATTTAGAAGTTATTATTTGCAAGGAAAGTTATGTCCATATTGAAAATGACCGAGCTTGATTTAGCCGGTAAAAGAGTATTAATACGTCAAGACTTAAACGTGCCAATAAAAGATGACAAGGTCACTTCTGATGCACGTATTCGCGCTTCATTACCTACCATTAAAGCGGCAGTAGCGGCGGGGGCTAAAGTGATGGTGATGTCACACTTAGGACGCCCCACTGAAGGTCAGTATGCTGAAGAGTTTTCATTGCAACCTGTGGTCAACTATTTGCAAGAAAATACCGATCTTAATGTGCGCTTAGTGAAAGATTACATAGCGGGTGTTGAAGCCAAAACAGGCGAAGTTTTAATCCTAGAAAACGTGCGTTTTAATGTTGGCGAAAAGAAAGACGATGAAACCTTAGCCAAACAGTATGCAGCATTATGTGACATTTATGTCATGGATGCATTCGGTACTGCCCATCGCGCGCAGGCTTCAACCCATGGTGTGGGTGTATTTGCGCCAGTAGCATGCGGTGGACCTTTACTTGCAGGTGAACTTGATGCTTTAGGTAAAGCGTTACATGATCCACAGCGCCCTTTGGTGGCAATAGTGGGTGGGTCAAAAGTATCATCTAAGTTAACGGTATTGGATGCCTTATCTAAAATTGCTGATCAGTTGATAGTGGGTGGTGGTATTTCAAATACTTTTATTGCAGCCCGTGGCTACAACGTTGGCCAGTCGTTGCATGAAGCTGACTTAATTCCAGAAGCTAAACGTTTAATGGACTCGTTGGATATCCCAGAAACAGTAGATGTGCGTGTAGGCAAAAACTTTTCTGAGTCAGAACCCGCAGTGATAAAAGATGTTAGCGAAGTACAAGACGACGAAGAAATTATGGACTATGGTCCACAAACGGCTGAAAACGTGGCGGCGGTATTAAAAGGTGCCAAAACTATTTTATGGAATGGTCCTTGTGGTGTATTTGAATTTGATCACTTCGCCAAAGGCACAGAGGTTGTGGCTCGTGCTATTGCTGACAGCGATGCATTTTCAATTGCCGGTGGTGGTGATACGCTAGCGGCCATTGATAAATGGGACTTAAGTCATAAAATTTCTTATATATCTACCGGTGGTGGCGCTTTCCTTGAGTTTGTTGAAGGTAAAGTGTTACCTGCCGTGGCAATGTTAGAAGCCAGAGCGGCTAAATAGTCAATCGGTGAAATACTCTGTAATGTATAACCTTAAACCCTACGAGCTGTTATGCTCATTGGCTTACAACACAATAAAAAGGAGTGTTGCACATGGCATCACAAGTCCAACTAGATATGCTTGCAAAAATTAATAACCAAAATGGATTTATCGCGGCATTAGACCAAAGCGGTGGCAGTACTCCTAAAGCTTTAGGTTTGTATGGTGTAGAGGAGTCTGAATATCAAGGCGACGAAGAAATGTTCGCCAAAGTACATGAAATGCGTACGCGTATTATTACTTCAAGTGTGTTTAACGGAGAACGTGTATTAGGCGCGATCTTGTTTGAAAACACCCTTGATAGAGATATTTTAGGTCAAAGCACCTCTAGCTACTTATGGAACGTTAAACAAGTCGTGCCTTTTTTGAAAGTCGACAAAGGCTTAGAGGCTGAAGTAAATGGTACTCAGCTGTTAAAAGCGATGCCTGACTTGGATGCTTTGTTGGCCAAAGCCAATACACAGAATGTGTTTGGGACTAAAATGCGCTCAGTGGTTAAGCTGGCTAATGCTGTGGGTGTTGAAGCTTTAATTGAGCAGCAATTTGCGGTAGCAAAACAAATTTTAGCGGCGGGTCTAATGCCAATCATTGAACCTGAAGTGGATATTTATAGCCCTGAAAAAGCCGCAGCTGAAGCTTTGCTTAAAGCGTCAATCCTAAAACACTTGGATAATTTAGCCGCCGATCAGCAAGTGATGCTAAAACTGACCCTACCCGAGACAGCTAACTTTTATCAAGACTTGGTCAATCATCCTAAAGTATTAAAAGTAGTGGCATTATCTGGCGGTTATTCAAGGGTAATAGCTAATAGCAGACTGACAGAAAATAACGGTATGATCGCGAGTTTCTCTCGTGCGTTATGTGCTAAGCAAAGTGATGCTGAATTTGAGGCAACTATGGATTCGTCTATTGAAAGTATTTATCAGGCATCTAAAAGTTAGGTTTATTTTGTGATAAAAATGGTTGGGTATGTACCCGACCTTTTTTTGCTCGGAAGATTGGGTTGATTAGGCTATTATTTATTTTGTTTGACCTAATATGACCTATGATTTACCCTTACCTTTGTATAAAAAACTTACGGTGACATTTAGAGTTGAACCTGGATGTTTAGGCCCTGATGGTATTGATCATATTGAAGGCTTTTGTAAATTTGCCAAAAAAGAAGTTGCCGGACTAGACTCTGACTTTGTGCGCTGGGTTATCATTCCTCGTTACGATAAATTATTACTCGAAACAGAATATAAAACCAATAATAAACGTCTTGATCATGACAAAGCTGAAAAGTACCTGAGAGTTTTCGGTAAAGAACTTGATGATTTTGAAGAACACCTACAAGACAAACTATCGATATTAATTGATCAATATCTTGGTCGCTAACGTCACTCTTCGTTCTAGCGAAAGGGAACGGCCATTCCTACAGGACTACGCCTCGATTGAAAGTCGCTGGTGCTCTCTGAGTGGCTAATTGTTAGGATGGATTGGTATTATGACTACTTGCTACACGGATCACCACAGCGTCAGTGATCGCACAATCATCACAAAAGTAAGAAGATTGCTTCAGAGTCGGTCTATGCAATTGAATTGATATTATAAGCAGTTTACATTGTCAATACCGCAATCTACCCAAGGAAATAATCACCTTATGCATGATGAAGTGAAAAACTATTATGGACAAGTGTTGCAAAAGTCTGCTGACTTGCAAACAGATGCCTGTTCGACTGAAGAAGTGATGCCCGAGTTTGTGAAACGTGTACTGTCCAATATTCATGATGAAGTGCTGATCCGTTATTATGGCTGTGGGTTAGTGCTACCCCAAGAACTTAAAGGAAAACGCATCCTCGATCTGGGTTGTGGTGCCGGTCGTGATTGTTATGCTTTGGCGCAATTGGTAGGTGAAGAAGGCGAAGTTGTGGGGGTCGATATGACCGATGAACAACTTGCAGTGGCGGATCGCCATATTGAGTATCACCGTGAAAAATTTGGTTATCAACGTGCCAACACTCAATTTAAAAAGGGTTATATTGAGCGGTTAGATGAGTTGGATTTAGCCGACAACAGCTTCGATATCATTGTTTCTAATTGTGTTATTAACTTATCACCAGATAAAGAAAATGTGTTGAAAGAGGCTTACCGAGTATTAAAGCCCGGCGGCGAACTGTATTTTTCTGATGTTTATTCTAACCGCCGTATTCCTAGCCATTTAGTCAATGATCCTGTGCTTTACGGTGAATGTTTGACGGGGGCTTTGTATTGGAATGACTTTCATAACCTAGCTAAAAAAGTCGGCTTTTTAGATCCTCGACTCGTTAAAGATCGCCCTTTAGGAATTAATAACCCTGAAGTATTCGCCCGTGTTGGCCATATTGATTTTTATTCTGCGACTTACCGACTGTTTAAAATTGATAGCTTAGAAAGCCACTGTGAAGACTATGGTCAGGCAGTGATATACAACGGAGGGATTGAACATCATTCAGAGCGTTTTATCTTAGATAAACACCATCAGATCGAGAGAAACAAAGTGTTCCCTGTGTGCGGTAATACCTGGCGTATTCTTCAAGACTCGCGATTTAAGCCATATTTTCAATTTATCGGAAACTTTGATCAGCATTTTGGTATTTATGCTGATTGCGGCACACCATTGCCTTTTAATGATGACAGTGGATCAAGTATTGCTGGGTGTTGCTAATGGACATACATCCCACCAAGTCTGTGTTGACTTCCCCGCAAAGTGATACTTGGCGAGTCACACCTAATGGTGAACCCAGAGGTTATATTTCTACTCATATTCTTAAAGAACTTTGGTTTCATACAGGTACTCGTTGTAATTTAGCTTGTGATTTCTGTCTAGAAGGCTCGTCACCCAGTGATAAAAGGCTGCAATCACCTAAATTAGGAGACATGACTCCCTATATTGATGAGGCATTAGCATTGGGTACTGAGCAGTTCTCTTTTACTGGCGGCGAACCTATGCTGATCAAAGATATGGTAGCAGTATTGAAATATGCCTCTCGGTATAAACCCTGTTTGGTGCTAACAAATGGCACGGCACCCTTGCTTAAACGATTAGCGGCGTTAATTGAATTGGGCACGACCCGTCACCCTATTGCTTTTCGGATCAGCTTGGACTCACCTGATGCTAAGACTCACAACGCAGGCAGAGGTGAAGGACAATTTGAAGAAGCGCTGGTGGGAATGCGTAAATTGTATCAAGCAGGCTTCCCTATATCTGTCGCCAGACATATGAAAAAAGGTGAAAATATTGAACAAATTACTAGACAGTATCAAGCGGTGTTTGAGCTGAATGGTTTGCCTGAGGACATCAACATGGTAGCTTTTCCCGACTTTTTACCACCAGGATCATTGCCTAACGTACCGCACATTACCGAACATTGTATGATCACTTATCAAACCGAAGAGCAAC
>QIJM01000489.1 GCA_003232445.1 Paraglaciecola arctica | reverse complement strand
TTTGTAAGTGCGCATTTTATTTTGAGTTTTAACTGGAGAGCGTTTTACTTGGTTACTTTGCGCTCCTAGCGATGCTAGTTTTTGTGATTTCCCGCTATTCCTTTGCTTGTTATTAAACTTCGCGTTTTTGCTAGGTCGATAATCATTGCTCAGTTTCTGCCTTTGTTGGTTTTTACTTTGATTGATAACCCGTTGTTTGTTACTCACCAGCTTATTCGCCTTAAGTGTTTTTGTATTGCGGGCAGTTTGTTGTTGATTACCTAAGGCTTGTTTGAACCGTTTAGCATTACTTTTGTTATGCTTTTTAGCATAATCATTCGCGTTCAAAACTCTTTGTTTATCAATCTGCTGGTAACTTTTACTTTTATGGCCAGCATTAATGTTACGCACAATACGCTGCCCGTTAACTCGATGTTGTGCACCCCGTCTATGTTGTTGGTTATGGCTCCAGCGAGGGTATTCTTTAACTCGCACCACTTGACGTTGGTTGTGACCATTTGACCAGTACCTGTTTGCATGATGACGGTAGTGATAATTAGCTACAACATGACGATTGCGCCAATGAAAACCACCAAAATAAAAGCTGGGGCGAATGTTGAACCCTGTGCTCCAATACAAACCAGCACTAAAAATACTGTGTCTTGGCCTATGCCAATAATAGGGTTGATGGTTGTGCCACCACCAGTTTCCATAGACAACACGTGTATCGTAGTAGGGCACATAGACTACTTCTCTACGTACGGTTTCTATGACTATTCCACCTTCTTCTTGCTCGACATTCACATAGTCATTATCAGTCAAGTTACCTTGTTCATAGGCTTTTTGACGCAAATTTTGAACGCTTGTTAATATTTGTTGTTCATTTATTAAAAAAGCACTACCTAGGGATTGTAACCAGTCTAAGTCTTCGCTTAGTTTCTGTAATAGGTCATTAAACGGTACTAAGGCTTGGACGCTGGGATCCCAATCTTTATCTTCCACTGCATTGAGAGCTTGTTGTTCATCTAAGTTTTCATTTGCTGCGCGCCAGCGGGCGGCTTGGATCACCTCTAAGGGGTAGGTTGATGCCACCAGAATATGCGAAAGTAAAGTGTCAGGGTAAAGGGCGATTGGCGCTAACATTTGATCGAGTTGTGCTTGGTCAAGCTCAACAGCTTCAGAGGTTTCTGAACTTACCTCATCCTGCGCTTGGGCAAGTTGCACAACGCTGCCTACCAATAAGCATAAAACACATAAATAAACGAATAGGTACTTGGTTTGATTTCGCATAACCCTTTCCTTCTGTAATCGAAAACCCCAGTGTTACCGAAAAATGGAGGCAGCACTTAAAACTGTAGAGTAGGTTATACGTTTGTCAGCCTTAACCATGGCTGAATGTTAACTGACGATACAAGTTTTTGTGGACGAGGATTATTTAAGCAGATGTTTATCGAATTGATGGCCTAACTTTTCTGTTTTAGTGCGAATGTAGCTTCTATTGTCATCGGTTATTCCATGATCAATAGGGGTGCGTTGTGCCACGTTAATGCCCATTTTGGAAAGGGCGACGCTTTTCTTGGGGTTGTTAGTCATGAGGTTGACATTTTTGATGTTTAATTTATCTAACATCAACTTACAGATACCATAATCCCTAATATCAGCATCAAAACCCAAGTGCTCATTTGCTTCGACAGTATCCATACCTTCATCTTGTAACTGATAGGCGCGAATTTTGTTGAGCAAACCTATGCCTCTGCCTTCCTGACGCAGGTACAACAATACTCCTTTGCCCTGCTGCACGATATTTTGCAAAGCCTTTTCTAGTTGAGCACCGCAATCACAGCGAGTACTAAACAATGCATCACCGGTTAGACATTCAGAATGAATCCGAATAGGCACGATATCATCGACGTTCCACTTACCGTATGAGAGTGCTACGTGTTCTTGCACTAGTTCATTATCAATAAAACCATGAATGTGAAATTTACCCCAATGAGTGGGTAATTTGGCCGAACTAATATATTGATACTGGTCTAATTTAGGCTTCATATTTTGTAAAACGTACTTAATTAAAGAGAAAGTTGTGGGCAATTTGCCCTTTACTGCATACTCAGACATCCAAGTTTAAGTACATATATTATCTGAAAGTAGCTGGTTATATGGGCATGATTCAGTCTTTTACAATAGCGGGTATGTTATCTATGTTGAGTAAAATCAGCCAGTGCATGAGGTTTAGCGATGCCATATCCTTGAGCAAAATCAACACCCATTTTACCCAGTTCGACCATTATTTCAGTTGATTCAACAAACTCAGCCACTGTCTCCATTCCCATGGCTTTAGCCACGTCTTTAATCGAATTCACCATAGCCATGTCTACTGGGTCAACCAGCATGTCTTTTACAAAACTACCGTCTATCTTGACCTGATCAACGGGCAGGTTTTTCAAATAACTATAGGAAGAAAAGCCACTGCCAAAATCATCTAAGGCAAACAAACAACCTAATTTATGGAAGGTATTAATAAACTCTAAGGTTTCATCCATCCTTAAAATAGCCATGCTTTCGGTGATTTCGAAACATACTTTTTTGTAAGGGACTTTGTATTTCTCAAAGGCATTCAAAACAAATAATTTGAGCTCTTTATCTGCTAAAGAGTGACCGCTTAGATTAATACCGACTCGTGTCAGTTGAGCGTTATGTTGGGGGTTATCCGCCAACCAACTGAAGTAATTTTCTATTACCCAACGGTCTATTTGTGCAGTGAGGTTATAGCGTTCGGCAGCGGGTAAAAAAACACTAGGAGGGACAATGTTGCCTTCCTGATCCCGCATTCTGAGTAATATTTCATAATGATGTCCCTCAACACGTTGACTCAGCGCTTGATAATGTTGGTAATACAATTCAAAGCTGTTGTTTTGCAGGGCATGATTGATATGTGATACCCAAGACATTTCAGACTCATAACGCTGCATATGTTCATCTTCAGCAGAATATGTATGTACTTGGTTACGGCCACGTTCTTTGGCTAAATAACAGGCCGAATCGGCCATACTTAATAGTTGCTCTGGAGAGCTGATATTAGGCTGCCAAGGCACTTGACCAATACTAATACCTAAGGTGAAGATTCGATTTTCCCAAACAAAACGAAACTCTTGCACAGCATTGAGCAGTTTGTTGGCCAGCAAGTAGGCCATTTGCGCATTATCCCCTTCAAGTAATACACCAAATTCATCACCACCAAGTCTTGCCAAAATACCCTTTTCCATCACTACGGCATCAAGTTTCCGTGATAGCTGTTTGATTAATAAGTCACCTGCCTTGTGCCCGCAGGTGTCGTTAACTACCTTAAATTGGTCTAGATCCATGTAAAGTAGTGTTAAATCAGTATTTTGATTTTGAGCATTAAGTAAACCACTTTGAAGTCGGCGTTCAAATTCGCGTCTATTGTAGACACCCGTGAGTGAATCGTGTGTGGCTAGATACTCTAGACTAATATTTGACTGTTTTCGCTCGGTTACATCTGAGATGGAACCAAACAAGTATTGTTTTTCGTGTTCTTGCTTGATTTGCCCTGAGATTGAAAACCAAAATTCACTGCCATCTTTACGCACGCCTTTTATTTCTTTGCCAATGACTTTATCGCCTTTACGTATTTCTCCCAGCATAATCGCGCGATCTTGAGGGTTGGCATAAAACTGTTCGGCGTTATCCACCTCCCGCAACATCTCAGCTTCGTCGGTATAACCAAATAGGCTGCACATTGCAGGATTAACGCTTATTAGTTGACCGTCCAGACTGGAGGTATATAACCCCTCTGCGGAATTCCTGAATAAGTCGTAAAAGTGTTGCAGATCTTTAATTGTTAGTTGTTGTTGCATGTTGTGACGGTATGTCAGCACTCGCTCATGGGCTTCTATTGCTAGTGCGATTAACATAATGCCTAGCATGATTAACATGGCAAACAGCAGGGACATCTTTTGTGTCAATGGAATGCCAGATAAGAATAACGTCACCTGACCAAAGCCACTTAAGGCAACACAGGCTATCCCCAACAAGCAAACCAAGTTAGCCGTTTTTTTATCGGGTTTGTGATAGAAAAATGCTAATAACCCGATAAGTGCTACAGTGAGAGCAGCCATCAGTGCTGAAAACGTGATTTGCTGTCCGCTGTTTGAGGAAAAAGCCATCCCCAGAGTAATAAATCCGAAGCTATACAAAACATAGCGCCAAATAGTCGGGACTCTTTCTAATATTGCAAAAGTGACTTTTGCTGAAGTTAATAATAGTAACCCAAGCAATGCACAACTGAAATTGGATATGTAGGCAGTGATCCCTGTTATTTGACCTAATACGCCCTTAGTGTTTAAAAATAACAATAAAAATGCGGCACTGGAAAGAGCAAACCAAAAACGTACTGGGCTGCGCATAAAGATATAAGTAATCAAAAAATAACAGGCGAGCAAAGCAAGCCCACCACTAATAAAACCAATGATTGCTAAAAGTAATTGTTCTCTTTCGACCAATGATGACTGTTTGTCTAGGTCTACTGGAAAGACGAACGGGCCATCGTCGTTAACTCTTAAATAAACCGTTACCGCTTGTTGTTCTGAACTAATTGGGGTAATAAATAATCTGTGCCTGAAGGGGCGTTTTGCATAATTTCGATTACCGCCCATTAGGTAGGAGCCTAAGATGCGATCTTTTTCATCCAGTAAAAAAACATCAACATAATCCAAGTGAGGATTGCCAACAGTCAAAAAATATTGCTCCTCGTCAGGATCATCAAACACAATGCTGAACTTGCCCCACAGACTTTTATCTTGGCCTACTTGATTGGGCATATAGCTGGGTTGCCAATCTTGTAAATTTTGAATGTCTGACAATTGCATACTTTTTTCTGTAATCAGCCATTCAATTTTGCCTAGCAAGTTTACATGGGAGTTGTGCTTGGATATCACCACCTGCTCTGATGCCATGTTGTTTGAGTGCCAAAAAGCACTTAAAAAACATAATATTAAGCCAATTGAGTAGAGTGATTTCATGGTTGCCCTGTAGATACGATATATCATGTACGTTGGCGCATATTGCACTTTATTGCTACTACTTTTGCAAAAATACCTGCGTGAATTCAAGAACAATAAACCTAGCTACTACAGGATATTTCTAATTGTTTTCCCCAATCGGGTGGAGGTGCAGAGAATTTTTGGTACGCCTCAATTTCTTCGTATGGTTTTTTCAGCGCGCCTATAAACTGATGAAACATCTCGAAGTTGCCCTCTTCAGCTCGGTCGATGACTTGCTGAACTAAATAATTGCGTAACACAATATGTGGATTGTGCTGGCGCATTTGTGTTTGCCGTTGGGTTTGGCTGATGCCTTGTTCTGTTAATGCCAAAGTATAGTGTTTGGCCCATTCATCAAACCGCTCACGATGAATAAACTGATCACGTAATCTTTGGTTGTCATTAAAGATATCAAACTGGCATAGCTGTCTGAACGTTGCAGAATAATCCTTTTTTTCAATTGCTAAAAGATCCAACCAAGTATTGATGATATGTGAGTTAACCTGACCATTTGATGCTGCGGGCAAAAGACCTAGTTTGTTATGTATGAGTGCTGAATACTCTTTTAACAAGGTTGGCTCGTAGCTGCTAAGGGCATGTTTGATCTGTTCTATTTCTAGGTGAGGAGTGAAAGTTTGCGCTAATGCATTTAGGTTCCATAATCCTATTCCCGGTTGACTATCAAAAGAATACCGGCCTTGAGGGTCGGAGTGATTACAGATAAAAGTTGGTTCGAAATCATCTAGAAACGCATAGGGGCCGTAGTCGAAGGTAATCCCATGAATCGACATGTTATCGGTATTCATTACGCCATGGTTAAAACCAAAAGCTTGCCATTTTGCAATTAATTTGGCGGTGTCATGCACAATTTTCTCAAGCATCGCTAGGTAGGGGGACTCAACTTTGGTGTATTCTGTGAAGTGATACTTAAAGCAATAATCAAACAAGCTTTGTAGTTTTTGAGGTTGTTTACTGTGATAAAAGTATTCGAAGTGGCCAAAACGCAAGTGACTTTGACAGACACGGATCATCTTGGCTGCTCGTTCTTGTTTTTCACGATATACAGGTTCGTCACTGACAATTAAACATAATGCCCGTGAAGTTGGAATGCCTAAGTAATGTAAAGCTTCACTGGCTAAGTATTCTCTTATCGTAGAGCGCAATACTGCCCGTCCATCAGCAAATCTTGAATAGGGAGTAGGCCCGGCTCCTTTGAGATGTAAGTCCCATCGTTGATTTTGCTTATCAATGGTTTCTGCCAGCAATAGTCCCCGACCATCGCCTAGTTCAGGGTTCCAGTGTCCAAATTGGTGCCCTCCATATTTTTGCGCCATAGAACAGCGATTCAATGCACCGTCGTCAGCATACAGCGCTTTGAATAAATGGATCTCGTGCTGCCATTCACTCGGGAGGTTTAATTCTGTTGCAAGATCATGATTAAAAGCCGCTAAGCGTGAATTTTTCAATCTAATTGGCTTGACTTCACTACCCAGTAAAGTAAGTTCTTCAGCAAAAGAGTGATCTAACTTCATATACAACGCTTATTTATTAACACTAATTATATACTCATACCTTTGGATATAATACTGAGGATCAAACATGAAAAAAATTCAGACTAGTATATTAACAATAGTTTTTGCTGCAGGCGGGCTTCTTTCACCACCAGTACTTGCAGCAGATATTGCAGCAGGTAAAGCTAAATCTGCGACTTGTGCAGCGTGCCATGGCAACAACGGTATTTCCATGATCCCCATGTATCCTAACCTAGCAGGGCAAAAAGAGCAGTACATGGTTTTACAGATGAAAGCATTTCGTGATGGAGAGCGCAAAAATATGGTGATGGCACCTATGGCTGCAGGCTTAAGTGATATCGAGATTGCTAATATATCGGCGTATTATGCGAGTTTAGATCCAGCTGGAAAATAAGCGGTCTGGTATAATGCAACTTTCCTTAATACGGTCACTGCCCATTGTTTAGCGAGTAATAATGACTGAAAATTTTCAAGCTATCACTCAGTTTATTGTCGAAATTGAAAAATTAAAAAATGTTGAGCGCAAGATTAAACCCGTTGGTTTGTCACGTTATGAGAATAGCGCCGAACATAGCTGGCAAATTGCTTTATTGGCTTTAACACTTTTGCCCTACGCGCAGCAAAACCCAGACCCGCTAACAGTTGTCACTATGTTGTTATTACACGACATTGTAGAAATTGATACGGGTGATAAGTTCGCTTACGACGCAAATCACGATGACTATGAAAATGAGTTGCTATCGGCGAAAAGAATTTTTGCTATTTTGCCTAATGAACAAGCACAAGCTTATCTCAAACTCTGGATCGAATTTGAACATGCACAAACACCAGAAGCACAATTTGCTAAGGCAATAGACAGGTTAATGCCTGTGATACAAAACCTGCATAATGGCTGTCAAAGTTGGATTGACCACGATATTTCTGTCAGCCAGATTTTGCGTAAAAATGCGGCTATTGAAAACGCTAACCCGCAATTATGGCAATGGATAAAGCAGCAAGTCATAGACACCGGTGAGCGGGTGGGTTTGAGGCGTTAATAAACGTTACGAATATATACCGATATTCGTGGCTTAGGTATAGACCTATAAAACGATGAAATTTGTTATATAGGGAACGCTAGATGATTGCTAATTGTTAGGATGGATTGGTATTATCCTCTTCTTCCGTCTCTATAGGTAACCCCATCTCTTGCATTAGCCTCCTGGCTTCTTTGGGAATGAGCTGGCTGTTATCTTTTTCCAAATCTTCGTCATCTGGTAAGGGTTGACCAGTAAAGGCATGTAAAAATGCTTCACACAGTAATTCAGAATTAGTTGCATGCCGCAAATTATTTACCTGACGGCGAGTGCGCTCGTCAGTAAGTACTTTCAAAACTTTAAGTGGAATAGACACAGTGACTTTTTTCACCATCTCACTTTTTTTACCGTGTTCTGCGTAAGGATGAATATATTCACCGTTCCATTTTGTCAAATTTGCCATTTTTCCAATCTTTTGTCTTTCTTATGCATTGAAATTCTAAACATTACGAGCAAAAGGTCAATGATAGACTGCTAAACATCTTGACGGCTTTACGTACAAAGCTTATTTTAGACGTCTAAACGGCTAAATACTTTTGGAGTTACCCATGGCGTCTTACGCACAAGGGATAGATGCATTAAATCAATCATTATCAGAGGTGAAAGGGATTGATGTATCGTTTGAATTTTTTCCACCTAAAACTGAATCAATGGAACAAACGTTGTGGAAATCTGTAAAGCGTTTAGCGCCGCTTAAACCGTCTTATATGTCTGTGACGTATGGTGCGAATAGTGGTGAACGAGACAGAACCCATGATGTGGTGAAACGTATTCAAGCTGAGACTGGCATTCAGGCAGTGCCGCATTTGACCTGTGTGGATGCAACCCGAGAAGAGCTCATTGAAATTGCCAAGGACTATTGGCAAAGCGGGATCAGAAAAATTGTGGCATTGCGTGGTGATTTACCAGAAGGTGTTGAAAAGCCTCAATCTTATGCCTCTGATTTAGTGGCTTTGCTAAAAGATGTGGCAGACTTCGAAATTGCAGTAGCCGCTTATCCTGAGAAACACCCAGAAGCGCCTAATAGCCAATTTGATTTACTCAATTTGAAACGTAAGGCCGATGCCGGTGCTACCGAAGCGATAAGTCAGTTTTTCTTTGATACTGAAGTCTTTTTACGTTTTAGAGACCGTGCCGCCGCGACGGGCATTGATTTAGATATTGTGCCGGGAATATTGCCGGTGACCAACTACCAAACCTTGCAACGTTTCGCAGGTTTTACCAACGTACATGTGCCACAGTGGTTACACAAAATGTATGACGGTCTAGATAAAGACGATCAAACCACACGTAATTTGTTGGGCGCTAATATCGCCATGGATATGGTCAAAGTATTGGCTAAAGAAGGGGTGAGAAAATTCCATTTTTACACCCTTAATCGTAGTGAGTTGAGTTACGCTATTTGCCATATGTTGGGTGTTAGAGCAAACTAGCAGTTAACAAGCCGACAATTTAGGTGATGACAAATTAATGCAGCTCCCTTCTTTTCAAATACCGAGTTTTCAACAAAGCCTGACAACAGTAAAAGATTTTTTACTGTTGTTTGTAACCCATTGTAAAAAAGATAAAATAACGGTATCAGCAGGTCATTTAGCCTACGTGTCTTTGCTATCACTGGTTCCTTTTATTATGGTGTTTTTTACCATTTTGTCTGCGTTTCCGGCCTTTGCGGAAGCAAGAGGCGATTTAGAGGCGCTTATTTTTAATAGCTTTGTGCCTACTGCTGGCGATCAGGTGCAAATCTACATGACAGAGTTTGTTGGCAATGCCTCAGGAATGGGAGCAGTCGGTATATTGTCATTGCTCATTGTTGCTTTGATGTTGATATCCAATATTGATAAAACCTTAAACAGCATTTGGCAGTCTAAAAATGAAAGACCACTAATTTTTACTTTTGCCATTTATTGGATGGTGTTAACGCTGGGGCCACTTTTGATGGGCTCGAGTGTCATTATGAGTTCTTACTTAATTGGCTTGGCTAACTATGCGGAAGAATATACGCCTGGCGTGACAACTGTGTTACTCAAAATATTACCTTTTATCACTTCTATTAGCGCGTTTTTTCTGATTTACATGTTGGTCCCGAATAAAAAAATAGATCCCAAACATGCAGCATTTGGAGCATTAGTGGCGGCGATTTTATTCGAAACCAGCAAAAAAGCATTTGCTTTATACGTGACCAGCTTTCCGTCATATCAACTCATTTACGGTGCGTTGGCGGTGATACCTATTTTATTTGTCTGGGTTTACTTATCATGGGTGGTGGTATTGATTGGGGCAGAAGTGACCCATATATTAGAAATATTTTTACACAACGAGGCAGAAGACATTTTTACTGAAGATGATGACGAACTAAGCCCGTCACCATAACCTTTATACCCAACCCACCTCAAAATGACTGAAACGTGCATTTTGGGGTGGGTTGGTATTACTGACTTTTCATACTAGAAATAAAACTATTTGATTCAGCAATCGCCTTGTTCATTTCTGATACAAGCTGATTAATCTCTTTCTTTATTCCATTAAACTGGCCTTGCAATGCACCTATCGCACTGGCGTTAAGATTGTGTTTTAAATACAACACATTATCCCTTAAAGCCGATAACACCGGACTCATCTTGCTCTCTGCTTTGCGCATAGCACTAAGCAATGATTTGTAACGGCGCTGAGTGTCTTTTAGTTTACGCTGGCTATCTCGCTTGAGCGTCTTATTTGTGTATTTTTCTAGTTCATCCTGCCATTCATCGAATAGTGCCTCTGCAACACTTTCGACCTTATCAATGCGGCCTGTTACCGTGGCTGCAGAGTCTTCACTAGCTTCAAATTGGTCTTTAAGCTGCTCATAAACATCTTGTAATTCACCTCCATCATAATTAATTAGCTGACTAAATTCATCTAGCGCTGAACTAAATTGCTGCTGTGCATCTTCTTGAGATTCTTTAGCGTCTTCTACCCTGTCTACCAAAATATCGCGTTTTTCAACACCCACTTTTTCCCATGCTGCGTAATAAGCACTTTGGCAAGCTGCTAAGAAAACAATTAATGACACTAAGATTAGTTTTTTCATGGTTAACCTTTATACCGAGCGGCATCAATGATCGCCCATACATGGAAAATAAAACCAAAAACAGCCATAAAGAATAAGATCCCAGTTGCTGCTAGAGAGTAATTAATGCTAACTAACACGAAAAAAATGATAGCAGCTAAAATTCTTCCCTGAACGAGTTGCCCTAATCCGGGAATAAAAAAACTACATATTGCGGCTAATACATTGCCACCTGAACCTTGTGCTGACATATTCTGTCTCCGTTAAAATAAAGTAACTTTTCATGCGCTTAAGTTGTAAATTAAAGCATTATAGAAAAATAAACAAATGGGATATGTAAATTCGTATGATTCAACTTTTCCCCGACATCCAACCTTTCTCATCAGAAGTGTTACCTGTAAGAAGTGTTACCTGTAACAAATGGACACTCGTTATATGTGGAACAAACTGGCAACCCCAGAGGCATTCCCGTGTTGTACTTGCATGGAGGGCCGGGAGCCGGAATAGGTAAGGATTATTGCCGATTTTTTGACCCTGATAAATATTGGATAATTGGTTTTGACCAAAGAGGATGTGGCAAATCCAATATTTGCCAGTGAGTATCATTCATGGGCGTTACGATTGTGTGTGTAAGATTGAAGCTGCTTATTCTCTGAGCCAAAATTGGCAAAACAGCCAGTTGACCATAGTGCCTAAATCAGGTCATAGCGCGGGGAAAAAGTTAATTACTCAAGCGTTATGTTCGTCTAGCCAAGCGATGGCTAAATTCTGGCAAGAACAGCAGTGATTGGGTTAATCCAAAGAGTAAAATATGCAAAAGTAGAAATTGATGGCAAAAGTGTAGGTGAAATTCAGCATGGTATTTTGGTTTTGCTGGGGGTTG
>QIJM01000131.1 GCA_003232445.1 Paraglaciecola arctica | reverse complement strand
GCATTTTAATAAAAAATGCCCGAGAAGGGCATTCTGAAGAGTAAGTCTAGATTGTTGTGAAAACATGCAACTGTAATCATTTTGATACGCAAGGTAAGCACCGACCCTAACAACTTACTAAGTAAAAATAATACCGTTGTTTAATTGTCGCCACTAGATGCAGTCTATATACTCCTCGGCATATTGAGTGAGCTTGAAAAAGAACCTGCTTTGGGTTTTATTTTTCCAGCATATTTGGAGTTGCACATGTTGTTTGACGGTAACTTAGTCACTGGATCAGCCATTCGTCAAAAAATTCGTGATTTTTATCGAATTGATGAAAACCTTGCCGTTGAACATATTCTGCCAGATGCAGAAGTCAATATGCGTGCTCGCAGCCGTGCCTGGGATCGAGCACGTAAAATGGTGCTGCAAATTCGTAATGATCAGGAAGGCACAGGTGTGGTTGAGGCTCTGCTTAATGAATACTCACTATCTTCCGCCGAAGGCGTAGTATTGATGTGCTTGGCAGAAGCGTTGTTACGGGTACCGGACAAACGTACCCAAGATAAATTGATCAGCGATAAGTTATCCAAAGGTCAATGGAGCTCACATTTAGGTAACAGCGACTCATTATTTGTTAACGCTTCATCTTGGGGTTTGCTACTCACCGGTGGTTTGGTTAATTATGCTAATCAACGCAACCAATTTGGCTTCCTGAAAAAAACGCTGGGTAAGATTGGCGAGCCTGTTATTCGTAAAGCCATGAACATCGCCATGAAGGTTATGGGGCAACAGTTTGTAATGGGCGAAACCATTGAAAATGCGGTGCAGCGCGCGGAAGAAAAAGAGCGTAAAGGTTATGTTTATTCCTATGACATGCTCGGTGAAGGTGCCAGAACCCAAAAAGATGCCGACGACTATTTTAATGCCTATGCACAAGCGATAAAAGTGATAGGCCAAGCTGCAAAAGGCAAAGGCCCCAGAAAAAGCCCCGGGATCTCAGTTAAACTATCAGCCATTCATCCCCGCTATGAATTTACCCATCGTACTAGGGTTATGGCAGAGATCCCGCCCAAACTGAAACAATTGTGTCTGCTGGCCAAAGAATATGACATCGGATTAACAGTCGATGCCGAAGAGTCAGAACGTTTGGATATCTCTCTGGACATTATTGAACACGTATTTAGCGATCCGGACTTAAATGGCTGGGATGGTTTTGGTTTGGCTGTGCAGTCTTATCAAAAACGCGCACTATATGTTATTGACTGGTTGCGGGAATTGACTGAAAAAGTCGGCCGCAAGATGATGGTCAGACTAGTAAAAGGTGCATACTGGGATACTGAAATCAAAAATGCCCAAAAAGATGGTCTGGAACACTTCCCGGTGTTTACCCGTAAGTCATCAACAGACGTGTCATATCATGCCTGTGCGAATCGCTTATTAGATTATCGTGACACTATTTACCCGCAATTTGCTACTCATAACGCATACACCGCAGCGATCATTATAGAATTAGCCGGTGACGACAAAGAGGGTTTTGAGTTTCAATGCCTGCACGGCATGGGTGACAGCCTGTATGATCAGATTGTCACCATAGAAAACATCCAATGCCGTATCTACGCTCCTGTGGGGGAGCATGAAGATTTATTGGCGTACCTAGTGCGTCGCCTGCTTGAAAACGGTGCCAATTCATCCTTTGTAAATGCCATAGTTGACAGATCCAGACCAGTAGAAGCCTTACTTGAAGATCCGGTTGAGAGAACCCAACGACTAAAACATAAATATAATGACCAGATCCAGAAACCGATTGCCTTGTATGGTGCAGAAAGAGATAACTCTAAAGGCCTGGATGTCACTGACATTAATCAAATCACTCCGCTAAAGGCTGCAATTGAACGCTGGTTTGACGAACATTTATTGAGCGAAGAACAAGTACCTGAAGGTTGTCATGCGGTGCGCAATCCTGCCAATGTGGATGAAATAATCGGCTTTCATCGCTTCGATACGCAGCAGCAAATGGCGGATAAATTAACTAGAGCACACAACGCTTTTAGCACTTGGTCACACACTCCGATCAGTGAACGAGCAGATTTGTTACGCCGTATCGCTGACATCCTTGAGCGCAATATGGATGAACTTATTGCCCTGTGTATAAAAGAGGCAGGAAAAGTGACCACAGATGGCGTCGACGAGGTTCGTGAAGCCGTAGATTTTTGTCGCTATTATGCCGCTCGGGCAGAAGAACTTGCTGAAGACGACAGATTAGCGCCGCGGGGCGTGGTGTTGTGTATTAGCCCGTGGAATTTTCCTTTGGCCATCTTTTTAGGACAAGTGGCTGCAGCACTCGTAACCGGTAATACCGTGATAGCTAAACCCGCAGAGCAAACTAGTTTGATTGCCCTGCGCGCATTACAGTTAATGGAGTATGTGGGTTTACCAGCAGGTGTTGTGCAGTCTGTGATCGCTGCAGGACCTGATGTAGGAGAAATCCTGTTGCCAGATGAGCGGATCAAAGCGGTTATGTTTACCGGTTCAACGCTTACGGGTAATGTTATCGCTAACGCTTTGGCTAAAAGAGGTGGTGAACAAGTCCCTTTGATCGCTGAAACGGGTGGCCAAAACTGTATGCTAGTTGACTCAACCGCCTTGCCTGAACAAGTTGTTGATGACGTTATCGCCTCAGGCTTCCAGAGCGCGGGGCAACGCTGTTCAGCGCTTCGTGTACTGTTTTTGCAAGAAGAGATAGCCGATACAATAAGCGAAATGCTGATCGGCGCACTTAAGGAATTAAGTGTGGGTGATCCTGCCTATTTATCTACCGATATTGGTCCAGTTATCGACCAAAAAGCGCTAGCGAATTTACAAGCCCATGCTGAAGATATGCAACACAATGCTACCTTGTTATATGAGTGCAAGGTGCCAGCTAACAACGGTACTTTCTTTGCGCCTAGACTTTATCAAATTGCAGATATTTCAGTACTCAAACGCGAAGTATTTGGCCCCTGTGTACATATAGTGCGCTTCAAGGCAGATGAGCTGGAAAAAACAGTGGAAAAAATTAATGCCACAGGTTTTGGTTTGACCATGGGCATTCATACTCGAATTGATATCAGAGCCATGGAATTAATTAAACTCTCCCGTGCCGGTAACATTTATGTAAACCGTAATATGATTGGCGCGATAGTGGGTGTTCAGCCTTTTGGCGGCCGCGGGCTTTCTGGAACCGGCCCTAAAGCAGGTGGGCCTAATTACTTACCACGCCTTATGGTGGAAAAGTCGACTCCACGAGCGGTCAGTGAATGGTTAGCAAATACAGATAAAGCGCTGCAAAGTAATAGTGAGGCCAAACAACAAGCCGCTCAGATGATGAAAAATGCCCGCGCTACCGAGTATGAATGGCCTTTAACGGATTTAAATACCCGTGTATCTTCAGTCCGTCAATTACTCGCGGCTATTGCCAAAGTGGATAAAGTAGAAGAACTGGCTGATGATTTAAATTCCACCTTAGCCGCAGCCCGTTCGCAGTTGATCAGTATCGAAAAACGCCTGAAAAAACCCAAAGTTTTGCCGGGGCCAACGGGTGAATCCAATATGTTATACCTAGAGCCCAGAGGGATACTCGTCTGTTTCGCCGATAAAAACGTGACATTTGAGTATTGGGTCTTATCCATCGTGACAGCTTTGGCAACGGGGAATGTGGTCATTTCAGTTGTATCTGAGCTGTTTTATGCAGAAGCGCTAGAATTCCGCGAACAGTTTATTGCCACAGGTGCACCTTCAGGCGCATTTCAGGTTGCTAAGTTGTATCACCTGCAGCCCTTGTTAGCCGAAGACGCCCTAGCGGGTGTGGTAATAGACAGTGAAAGTGATCGCTCCAGTTATATGGTACAAATGCTAGCTAAACGCACTGGGGCAATATTACCCGTTATTACCGCTGAGTATTATGACCACTTGATCCAGCGTTTATTAACGGAAAAAACTGTCAGCATCGATACCACAGCATCTGGCGGTAATACCTCACTTATGACACTGGTAGAAGAAGACGAGTAAAGTCGCAACAATAAAAAACGCGCCATAAAGCATGCTTTACGGCACGCCAACAAAACCCCAGCTACTTAGCCGGGGTTTTGTTGGCGTGGATGTTTAGCGGACAAAATGTGTTTTAAATGTACTGCATAGCCAAATGGACTTCTCATAAATATATCGACATTTTCAGTTTACAGTGTCTATTCATACTCCAAAGGATCATTCAGCCCATTATCAGTAAACGCTGCTAAACGTTCCTGACAAGCTCCACATTTACCACACGCTTTTTCTCGGCCGTTGTAACAAGTCCATGTTTGCTTGTAATCCAAGCCCATTTCTAAGCCTGCGGTTAAAATAGCCGTTTTACTGACTTCAAGATATGGCGTCACAATTTCAATTGCTGCATAGTTGGCTATGGCGCAGACATCATTCATTTTGTGGACAAATTCAGGGCGGCAGTCTGGATAAATGGCATGGTCACCAGAATGAGCACCGTAGTAAACTTTTTTGGCGTCGATTGAAACGGCATAACCTACCGCCATCGACAGCAAAATCATATTGCGGTTAGGCACCACGGTACTTTTCATACTGCCTTCTTCGTAGTGGCCTTCTGCTACTTCAATATCGGATGTGAGTGATGAACCGCCAATCAGTTGATTGATGGCTGAAATATCGACTATTTTATGCTTTACATTTAATGCTTGGCAGGCGCGAGCAGCGTAATCCAGTTCTTTTTTGTGTCTTTGCCCATAATCAAATGACAAGGCAAACGCCTCTAAGCCCTGTTTAACTGCTAGGTTTAGGACGGTAAATGAGTCCATTCCACCGGAAAAAATTACCACTACCTTTTGTGACATGGGCTTTGCTTCTTTATAATCAATTCATTAGCAGCGATTTTAAGTGATTTGCCGGTAAATTCCCACAACAGGGTATAGTTAAACAAAAAGGAAAGTGATTGAGTACGTATAAAATAAATGAAGTATTTGAGTCTCTGCAAGGTGAGGGCAGTTATACGGGGTTGCCATCGGTTTTTGTGCGCTTGCAGGGTTGCCCAGTCGGTTGTCCCTGGTGTGATACTAAACATACTTGGGTGGTGTCGCCTGAATTAAAAACCACAAGCGATGCGGTGATGACCGAAACTGCGGAGTCAGATAGTTGGTTTGAACACACGACTGAACAACTGTTAAGTCTTTTTAATCAACATGGTTATGTGGCAAAACATATTGTGATCACGGGCGGTGAGCCCTGTTTGTATGATTTGACTGAGATCACTAGTAGCTTAATAGCAAAAGGTTATTCAGTGCAAATTGAAACCAGCGGGACTTATGAAATCATTACCCACCCGGGCACTTGGGTCACGGTTTCGCCCAAAGTGAATATGCCGGGAGGCAGGCCTGTATTAAGCAGCGCAATGCGCCGAGCAAATGAAATCAAACACCCGATCGCCATGCAAAAACATATCGCAGAGTTAGACGAGGTGTTAACACTGTTGGGTGAGCAACCTGCACCCAATATTTATTTACAGCCCATTAGTCAACAAAAACGCGCAACCGACCTTGCAATTAAAACCTGTATAGCGCGTAATTGGCGTTTGTCGTTGCAAACGCATAAATTTATTGGGATCGAGTAGCGGTCTTATTAACGGAATATGTGTAATTAAGGAATACGTCATTTATGCTCATTGATTCAGAACATTTTTTGGATATTTATGCAAAAGCATTAAATACCTTTGACCCTAAAAAAGTGGCCAGTTTTTGTTTACCACCGATTATCATCATGAATGACAGAAGTAAAAAAGTCATGACTAGCGAAGAAGAATTAGAGCAAGCTTTTAGCAGAATGTTTGCAAAGTTTAAGCAAGCAGGCATTAAAAAGTTTGTGCCTAAGTTACAGCAAACTATGCGCTTATCAGACACGTTATTTTTCTCAAAAATGCGCTGGCAGTTTTACGATGAACAAGAACAACTACGTTTTGGCTGTGCAACGTCATACACCTTACAAAAAATGCCAGATAAACAGCTTAAAATAATTGTGGTAGTAATTGATGATGATGAAAACAAACTTGCAGATATTTTTACCCTTACTGAGTGATTTATGATTAAAGTACTGGTTGGATTTATCTTACTCTTTAGCCTTAATGCCCAGAGTGCATCATGGCAAATAACTTTTCCTCGTCCGCTGGGAGTTACCTCAACAATTGATGAGTATCCTATACAGTTATTGTCATTGGCTTTGGATCAGACAGGGGTGAATTATCAACTAAAACCCTCAGGAAATTTTCTGACCAAGGGCAAGGCTTTAGATAGGCTGCAAGACAATAGAGAAATAAATATTATTTGGGGTATGACCACCTCTCAACGTGAAAAAGATTTACTGCCTATCCGTATCCCAATATTTAAAGGACTGATTGGATGGCGTTTACTGTTAATTCGGCAAGACATGGCTGAACGTTTTACATATATCCAGCAACTCGACCATTTAATCAAACTCTCGCCATTGCAGGGGCAAGATTGGCCAGATACCAAAATATTGCAATCCAATGGTTTCGATGTCATCACCGAGCGCACTCAAAGTGCACTAATGAAGATGCTGGGCAATGCACAAGGGGATTTTTTGCCACGCTCTATTATAGAAGTATGGGACGAATTGGCTAAAATCGAAGCGGAAAATCAAATACAGATCCAACCCTCCCTTGGGATACACTATCCCGCCGCCATTTACTTTTTTGTGAATAAGAAAAGTGTGTCCTTGGCAAATTTGATTGAAAGAGGGCTTGAAAAAGCGATTAAAAATGGGAAGTTTGAAGCATTATTTATAGATAATTTTCAAACCTATATTGACAAAACACAGATTGAAAACAGAACTTTTTATCCGTTAGAAAATACCTTTCTACCAGAAAAAACCCCGTTAGACAGAGAGGAGTTATGGTTTGACGGTAAAATTAATACTTCGACTAAACCACAATAAAACCAGAGTTAGACTCTGGTTTTATTACCTTCCTAGCATTTGTAACTAATTTAAGCTATTTACTACTTAGCCCTTACCGTGAATGCTCTTCATTGAGCGACCTGATGGGTCGGCATTGTTTTTAAAGCTTTCATCCCACTCCAACGCTTCAACAGTACTACAAGCAATTGACTTGCCTCCGGGTACACATTTTGCCGCAGTTTCTTGTGGGAAGTAACCTTCAAAAATTGTCCGGTAGAAGTAACCTTCTTTGGTGTCTGGAGTGTTAGTTGGGAATCTGAACTCGGCAGAGGCAAGTTGTTGATCTTCGACTTTCGTTTCAACGAAGTCTTTGATTGAATCAATCCATGAATAACCTACACCGTCGCCAAACTGTTCTTTTTGGCGCCATAACACTTCGGCGGGTAAATATTCGTTATTGTCGAATGCTTTACGTAAAATCCATTTTTCCATCTTACCGTCAAGACACATTTTATCTTGTGGGTTAAGGCGCATGGCCACATCCAAAAACTCTTTATCAAGGAATGGCACACGCGCTTCCACGCCCCAAGCCGAGGTGGATTTATTCGCTCGAGCACAATCAAACATATGCAAACGGTCTAATTTACGCACGGTTTCTTCGTGGAATTCTTTGGCGTTTGGCGCTTTATGGAAATACAAATAACCACCAAATATTTCATCAGCACCTTCGCCTGACAATACCATTTTAATGCCCATAGCTTTGATTTTACGGGTCATTAAATACATAGGAGTCGCAGCACGTATGGTAGTGGTATCGTAGGTTTCAAGATGATAAATCACATCACGAATAGCATCCAAGCCTTCTTGAATAGTAAAGTGAATCTCGTGATGCACGGTGCCTATCATATCAGCGACTTTTCGTGCGGCTAATAAATCAGGTGCACCATCAAGGCCTACGGCAAATGAATGTAGGCGAGGCCACCACGCTTCAGACTGGTCGTTATCTTCAACACGCTTAGCCACGTACTTAGCAGCAATGGCTGAGACTAAAGATGAGTCTAAACCGCCCGACAACAATACGGCGTATGGTACGTCTGACATCAGGTGAGACTTAACTGCTTTTTCAAAGGCGGTTTTTAAGTCTTCTAAATTAGTTTCGTTATTTTTAACGTTGTCGAATTCCATCCAGTCGCGCTGATAATATTTGGTTAGCTCGCCAGTTTGGCTCCACATATAATGCCCAGGTGGAAACTCTTGTACGGTTTTACATACAGGCACCAAAGCTTTCATTTCAGATGCCACATATAAATTACCGTGTTCGTCATAACCTGTATAAAGTGGGATAATGCCCATATGGTCACGAGCAATAAGGTAGGCGTCTTTTTCTTGGTCATATAAAACAAAGGCAAACATGCCTTGCAGTTCATCGATGAAGCTTAAACCCTTTTGCTGATACAAAGGTAAAATCACTTCGCAGTCAGACTTGGTTCTAAAATCGTAAGGCGTTTCAAGCGCTGCTTCTAACGCTTTGTGGTTATAAATTTCGCCATTCACGGCTAACACTTGATTATTATCGCGGCTTATTAGCGGTTGAGCGCCTGTGTCTACGTCGACTATCGCCAAGCGTTCGTGACATAAAATAGCATTATCATTATTCCAAATACCTGACCAGTCAGGTCCGCGATGGCGGAGTAATTTGGAAAGCTCTAACGCTTGCGTTCTAAGTTCTGTTGCATCACTTTTGATGCCCAGAATACCGAAAATACCACACATAAAAATATTTCTCTTAATTGCTGGTTATAGGGGCTTGGTGATCCTGCTAAGCCAAGCCTGAAATCACGATCTGTTTGTTTATTTTCATTGGTTCAATCGCGCAGTTGAATTTGCCAGCCTGAGCGAAAAAAGCAAGGATAAACTGGTATTTTCTTACATTAGAAAGGAATTACTAAGAACAATGCTTATTTTCGCAGGTTTAGGCACTGTTATTTGCATACAATAATTTATCTGCGATATAGGAAATCAGTAAATTGCAGATTGTTATGAATTATTCATACATACATATTGCTACAATTGGAGGAATGATCAGTCATTCAGAAAGAGTATAACAATGATCCGTAAAACAATTTCAATGCCAGACGAAATGGAAAGTTGGGTGAGAACTCGTATTAAATCAGGTCAGTTTAATAACGACAGTGAGTATTTTAGAGTTTTGGTGCGTGGCGATAAGGAAAAAGAAATGGCAAAACAGCAACTAACAACGTTGTTGCAGTCGGCTGAAAATAGTGACGTTAGTCAACAACCAGTTGAGGATATCTGGGAAGTGGCAGAAAAAGTCTCATCTGATGGCTAGTTACACTTTAAGCACCGCCGCAGTAGCTGATATTGTTCAGATTGCCGACTATACAATTAGAAAATTTGGAGTTGTCCAAGCTAGAAGATACCGTGAGTCACTCATTAGTTCCTTCGAATTAGAGTGTTTGATTAGCCCTTAGTGACCGCAAGTATGATTTCATCCTTGCGGTCTGATTATGTTTACTCATGCAAATTTTGATTATTTTGCTCTTTGAAACTCACTAGTAGGTGCCCATTGAGGCCAATCATCTGAAGATAATAGATCATATCCGACTTCAAATAATAATTGTGTATCTTGCTGAATACCGGATAAATCCCAGTTTTCACGGAATTTATCACAAACCTGATGATAACAACCTGTGATAATCACATTCGTACGCTTACGATACTGAGCCGTAGCTTCATCTATAGGTTCCTCACCGCCTTTAGCATAAAGTGCCGGCACACCTTGTTTAGCAAAACTGAAATGATCAGAACGATAGTAATAACCGGCTTCTGGGCGACCTTCTTGTACCAAATAGCGATCTTGGCGCTTGGCGGCTTTTTCAAGATAGGTTTCTAGTTCAGACTTGCCCATGCCAATAACAGCAACATCTTTAGTTTTGCCCAAAACATTCATGGCATCCATATTGATATTGGCGACTGTTTTATCTAAAGGGATAATGGGATTCTCTACATAATACTTCGAGCCTAATAAGCCTTGTTCTTCAGCAGTGACCATTAAAAAGGTGGCCGAACGTTTAGGTTTGATATTTAGTTCAGAATAAGCTTTAGCCATGACTAAACTTGTAGCTATGCCTGTCGCATTATCATGAGCACCGTTATAAATTTGGTCACCGTCTTTGCTTTCATCCTTGCCTAGATGATCCCAATGAGCGGTAAATATTAGGTGTTCGTCAGGTTTTTCAGAACCGGGCAAAGTCGCAATCACGTTATAACTGATAGATTTTTTAAAGCTATTGTTAATCGTTACTGACGCGTTCAATCCCAAACTTTTACTGTATGGGCCCGCTATGGCTTTGGCTTTTTCTTCGGTAAAATTGAGTCCAGCATCGACAAACACTTTTTGTGCTGCTTCAGTGGTTAGCCAACCTTCTACTGCTACACGGTCGGCGTTGCCATTTTTGCTTACTAATCCATATTGCGGACCACTCCAGCTATTGGCAACTACCGTCCAGCCGTAAGACGCAGGTTTGGTTTCATGCACGATAATAGCGGCCTCTGCACCTTGGCGGCTGGCTTCTTCGTATTTGTAAGTCCAGCGGCCATAGTAGGTCATGGTTTTACCCTCAAATTTTTCACCTTGTGGGTTTTCAAAGCCTGGGTCGTTGACTAAAATCACTACCGTTTTACCTTTTACATCAAGGCCTTGGTAGTCATTCCAATCGTACTCAGGTGCGTTGACGCCATAACCAACGAATACTAACTCTGAATTTTTTAGCTCTACTTTGGCTTGTTCTCGGCTGGTAGAAGCCATCATGCCTTCTTTATAAACAAAACTATTTTCGCCTATGATCATGGTCATATCCGGATCGGCAGTCATTTCAATTAGTTCAACCGGCTGTAAATAACTATCACCATTACCGGGCTGGTAGCCTAGTTGTTTGAATTCGTTAACCAAATAATCCAAGGTTTTTTGTTCGCCCACTGTAGTGGGCAAACGACCTTCAAATTCATCTGAAGCTAAGGTTTTGATATGTATTTTCAAATCATCGGTGTTAATACCTTGATAAACATCAATAAAGTTATCAACAACCGACGGCACAGCTTCGACTTGTTTGTCTTGGCAGGCTGATAGAGCCAATGTAATTGGCAGGCAAAGCATTAGGAGCTTGTGACAGGTTTTCATATAGTTGCTCTTGTAGTTGGAAAGTTTAAATATTATAAACGTGCTATTTTTACATTATACCCAAAATCATTGGAACTGCATGGCGGAATGAGACCCCATGAGCTTAGTCCGCTAAGTGATTGGGGCGAATGAGTGCAGCCAACAAACAGGCAGTTTCAAGGATGACGGGTATAGATCAATATTAAGGGTAATTGTGACAGTTTGGAACCACGATTTTATTAGGCAACTACCGATGTTGCCCATGCAGCAACTTGAAGAGCGGTTTGGTTTAAGTGCTTTGCCTACCTGGCCCAATGCGTTTGGTTTAAATGCCTTAAAGAGCCG
>QIJM01000565.1 GCA_003232445.1 Paraglaciecola arctica | reverse complement strand
GCAAATTGACTTTGTATTCGCGGCTAAGATCCCAAAACGTATCGCCACTTTTCACCGTATGATTCAGTTTATGTGCCCCACTTTTTTTCGACTGGGTTTTAGCTAAGCGCTGCTCTTGAGACAATGAGTAAGAATCTAGGGACTTTAGCGCCACAGGAATGATCAGATGATCGCCCGCAATAATCATATTGCTTTTTAACTCATTGACTTTGCTGATGATATCGGTGGTGGTGTGATATTTCTTTGCCAGTTTTAACAGGCTGTCACCACTTTTAACTTTATGCCTGACCCAATTTAGTCGCTGTGAACTATCTGTTTTAGCCAGTTCAGTAGAGAATTTTTCGACCTTATCTATCGGTAATAATAAGTTATATGGTCCATTAGGATCGGTGGCCCAGCGATTATAACCAGGGTTAAGTGCGTGTAACTCTTTCACTGTGAGTCCGGCCATTTCTGCCGCTAAGGCTAAATCGATTTGTGAGCCTACCATGACTTCTTGAGTCAATGGGATGTTGACAATTTTAGGCCACTCAAAATTATACTGTTCACTGTTAGCTAAAATGTCGGCAAGAGCGAGGAGTTTAGGCACGTATGCACGGGTTTCTTTGGGTAAATCCAAGTTCCAAAAATCAGTCGGCTTACCCGCTTTTTTGTTCTTTTTTATAGCTCTTTTTACACGGCCTTCACCACTGTTATAAGCGGCTAATGCATGTAACCAATTACCATCGTACATCTTAACTAAGTAGTTCAGATAATCGATGGCGCCTTGGGTAGATGCCATTACGTCACGGCGTCCGTCGTACCACCATGTTTGTTTCATACCAAAGCGTTTACCCGTAGACGGGATAAACTGCCACATGCCAGCTGCACGACCATGAGAATAAGCGAATGGGTCAAAAGCACTCTCTACTATGGGTAATAGCACAAGCTCTAAAGGCATATTTTGCTGTTCAAGTTTTTCGACTATTAAGTGCAAGAAAGGTTTGGCACGCTTAGCCACACGTTTCATATAATTGGGGTGTTTAAGGTACCAGTTGCGCTGTGCTGCAATGCGCTTGTTATCTTCAAATTCAAAATTAAGTTGGCTACGCACCCTTTGCCATACGTCTTTAATTTCTATTTCAGCGGCGGCCTCGACTATTTCTTCTGGTACTTCAACAAATACTTCGACTGTCTCAACTGGATGAGTAATCGGTATAGTGCCTGATTTGGCAGACTCACAATCAAAATGGTCTTTTACATGCTCTGTAGATTGCTCACACGAGACTAAAATTTGCTCGGCAATTTGATGTTCTTGTTCAAGTTGATCAGCTTGAACACTTTGTGTGGTTGCATTACAAGCAGACAAAGTGCCAATCAAGGCTAGTGATAGGAGAGTATGTGAGTGCAATGTTTTTCCCTTTTATTATTTTCTGCTGTGATATGTTTTATCTTCTGAGCAGGTGTGGCAGGTAAACGTTACTTTAACTGCTGATTATTTAGCTTATTCTACCCGTTAAAAATTATCTTTCCAGCTTCTTAATGAAGCAAAAGTGGCCTGTTCAGATGTTAAAGTTGCTCCCATATTTTGGTTTACATTTGTTACTAACTCTGCGCTATGACAACGCAAAAACGGATTCACCGCCAACTCCCTTTGAATACTTGATGGCAGAGTTGGAATGTTTTTTTCTCGTTGTTCGTTAGCCCAATGTTTATAATCTATTAATGCTTGGTTGCTCGGCTCTACTGCCTCAGCAAATGTAATGTTCGCCATAGTGTATTCGTGAGTACAATAGACCGCAGTATCAGCTGGAAGTGCGGTTAACTTAGCTAAAGATTGAAACATTTGCTGTGGTGAGCCTTCAAATAATCGACCACAACCAGCTGAAAATAATGTATCTCCACAAAACAGGCCGATATCACCATAATAAGCGATATGATCTAAGGTATGTCCAGGCACTTCTAAAACAGAGAATCTAACGCCGAGTTGCGCCAGTTTTAAATTATCTCCTTGGGATAAGCGAGTCGTAATTTGTTTAATATCTTTATTTTGAGGACCATAGACAGGAATATCTGGAAAGGCTGCCAACAGCGCGTCAATACCACCTGTATGATCCCAATGATGATGAGTGATGAGAATAGCTGAAAGGGTTAGTTGATTGTCTTGGCAATAGGTTAAAACAGGCGCAGCATCGCCTGGATCAACAACAGTACAGTGGGTTTGGTTACGCAGACACCAAATATAATTATCATTAAATGCCTTGATGGGGGAAACGCTTACAGACATATTGTGTCTCCTGTCACAAAGATTGGGATTAACAGTTTCTTGCTTTTAGAGTACCATAAATTTTATGAGACCAGCGTTAATCAAAAACCACCCAACCAAACCAGAGCTATGGCAAGATTTGCCTTTAGGTGATGAGCTTAAATGTTTGATTGAAAGCGAAATAGCCGAAGTGAGCCGTAAATTCTTTGGTTACCACTTAGTTCGTCTAGGGCATTTAAGCAGCCAAATTGAACTCGCTGCTTGCCCGATAAAACATCAAATCAATATCACATCCAATACACAATCTTATACTAGCTTGGTAGCGACGCCTGCTGACTTACCGGTGAGTGAAAACAGTGTTGACGCATTTTTGTTGGCTCACGAACTAGATTTTGCTAGAGATCCTCATCAGATATTAAGAGAAGTGGACAGAACTATTATGCCGAATGGTTATCTTGTCATTACTGGCTTTAATCCACTCAGCCTATGTGGTTTATTTAAATATTTGCCTATCAATAAAGGCAATATATTGCACGACGCTCGTTTTTTTAGCAGCGCAAGGGTAAAAGATTGGTTGCAGCTATTAGGTTTTGAAATAGTGGATGTAAAACACTTATTGTTTAATGAACTATTTTTACAACGAAAACTTAGAGCATCTTCAAAATGGAACAAATGGTGTCACCAATACCTATCTCTGTTGACCACTATGTATGTGATAGTGGCCAGAAAGCGCGAAATTCCGTTGTCGATGATTAAACCTACATGGAAAGCCAAAACTAAATTTTCCACTGTGGGGGCAAGTGTTAGAAACAGTGTGATGCAAGTTGAGGCACCTTGGAAACCATTGCACAAATAAATTTGAATAAAAATATTTGTCATATGAATATTTATGATAAACCTTATGAGAGCGTGGCTAGCGACGAGTCACTAGCCACAGATAAGGGCTTTTACTTCACTTTCATACCCGGCTGAGCACCTTCTTCAGGGTTAAGGATCCATAAATCTTCACCACCAGGGCCAGCTGCTAGTACCATTCCTTCGGACATACCAAAGCGCATTTTACGTGGTGCTAAATTAGCTACCATTACTGTCAACTTACCTTCTAAGTCTTCTGGTTTATATGCGGATTTAATGCCTGCAAATACTTGACGTGTTTCGCCGCCTAAGTCCAACTCTAAACGTAATAGTTTGTCAGCTTTTTCAACATGTTCTGCTTTGGTAATACGGGCAATACGTAAATCGATTTTTGCAAAATCTTCAAAGCTGATCATTTCAGCAATAGGGTTTTTGGCTAATGGACTATTTTGATCGAGTTGAGTTTCTTGTTGATTAATCGTTTCTAAGTTTTCTTTTGAATCTTCAATCATGGCGTTAACTTTATCCATATCTACCCTTTGCATCAGGGCTTTAAATTTGTTGATAGCGTGATCAGTTAATACGCTCTGTGAACTTTCCCACGTTAGTTCGTCGTTTAGGAATGCTTCAGATTGTGCCGCTAAAGTGGGTACCACAGGTTTTAAATACACCACTAAAATACGGAACAGGTTAATACCTAACGAACATACATCGTGAGTAAATTGCTGTTTTGTTTCGTCTTTAATCGTCACCCAAGGGGCGTTTGTATCAATAAACTGGTTGGCTTTGTCGGCCAACGCCATGATTTCACGCACCGCTTTGTGGTACTGACGTTTTTCAAAGGCTTGCGCGATGCTCGCTTGTGCTTGATGAAATTCTGCGACGAGTTCTGGTTCAAGCACATTGCTGGATAACTTGCCGTCAAAACGTTTAGTGATAAAGCTAGCGCAGCGGCTCGCGATATTGACAACTTTGCCGACTAAGTCCGAATTTACTTTTTGTGCAAAGTCTTCAAAATTAAGATCAATATCCGATACCGCATCACTGAGTTTAGAGGCAAAGTAATAACGTAAATATTCAGGGTTAAGATGATCTAAGTAAGTACGACCTTTAATAAAGGTACCTTTTGATTTAGACATCTTGGCACCGTTAACAGTAACAAAACCATGTACATTTACGCCTGTAGGTTTTCTGAATCCTGCGCCTTCAAGCATGGCAGGCCAGAATAAACAGTGGAAATAGGTAATGTCTTTACCAATAAAGTGGTACAGCTCGGCATCCGAATCTTTATTCCAATACTCGTCAAAGTTGATGCCTTTTTTATCGCACAGGTTTTTAAAGCTGGCCATATAACCGACGGGGGCATCTACCCACACATAAAAGAATTTGCCTGGCGCATTAGGAATTTCAAAACCAAAATAAGGGGCATCACGACTGATATCCCATTGTTGCATGCCTTCTTCAAACCATTCTTTAAGTTTGTTGACAATTTCTGGTTGGATTGCGCCACTTTGTAACCAGTCTTGCAACATGTCTTGAAACTGCGGTAAGTCGAAAAAATAATGTTCAGAATCACGTAAAACGGGTTCTGCACCTGATACCACTGAGCGAGGGTTTTTTAATTCAGTTGGGTCATAAGTGGCACTGCATACATCACAGCTGTCGCCATTCTGATCTTCTGCACCACACTTTGGGCAGGTGCCTTGTACAAAACGGTCAGGCAAGAACATTTCTTTTTCAGGATCGTACAACTGACTAATGACACGTTTACTGATAAAACCTGCATCGTTTAAACGGTTATACACCAACTCGCACAGTTCTTTGTTTTCGTCTGAGTGGGTGACATGGTAGTTGTCATAATTTACGCCAAAATCGATGAGATCCTGATGATGTTCGTCTCGAGTTTGGGCCACCATTTGTTCAGGTGTAATGCCAAGTTGTTGTGCTTTAAGCATAACAGGCGTGCCGTGGGCATCGTCTGCACATACGCTGTAACAGCTATGGCCGCGCATTCGCTGAAACCTTGTCCAGATATCGGTTTGAATATGCTCTAAAAGGTGGCCTAAATGAATTGAGCCATTGGCATAGGGGAGGGCACTGGTAACAAGAATTTTGCGAGTTTGCTCGGGCATGGTGACTTATGTTTAACTGAATTGTAAAAAGGTCGCAAATAGTAACGAAAATACGCCATCATTGCATTACGAAATTCCGTTTCAGTTAGACAAAATTAAGGCGAGACATGTTATTTGGCATTAAGGGTATGGCTATGTTTAATCAGGTCGACATTCCCATTTTGGTATAACCTGATCACCCGCTAAGCGAGAGTTATCGACAATTAGCCAGACAAACGGCAAAATATTGTTACTTGAAAAGCGCGCAAATAGCGTAAGCTCTGGCCGCATAATGATTGAGATACCTAACAAACGAGCTAATTCCTATGCGATTGTGTGACAAAGACATCTACCAACATCTGCAAGATGGCAAAATAAAAATAACCCCACAGCCAGATTATGAAGAAATAAGCGGTGTCACAGTGGATATTAGACTGGGCAATAAATTTCGTGTATTTGAAGATCATCACGCGCCCTATATAGATTTAAGCGGCCCTAAGGCAGAAGTACAAGCTGCATTAAATACAGTGATGAGCGATGAAATTCATATTGCTGACGACAAAGCCTTCTTTTTACACCCCGGTGAATTGGCACTTGCAGTGACTCAAGAATCGGTGACCTTACCAGCCAATATTGTCGGTTGGTTAGATGGGCGTTCTTCACTCGCTAGATTGGGTTTAATGGTGCATGTTACTGCCCACAGAATCGATCCTGGCTGGTCAGGCAACATTGTATTAGAATTTTTTAACAGCGGTAAGTTACCACTAGCCCTTAAACCTGGCATGAAAATCGGCGCAATGTTATCAGATTTCGCTGAAAAACCTTACAATTCTAGAGCCGACGCAAAGTACAAAAACCAGTCAGGTGCCACGGCCAGTCGTATTAGCGCGGATGACAAATTCTGAGTCGTCTGGGTAACGTTACAGGCGCTATGTTTAATCCTAAGTGCCCATAAAATTTATGGACGGGCAAGCTAGACTTTGTGAAGTACAACGTACCAAGTGGCGAATAGAAACCTCTCACCTTTAATATCTCAGTAGGAAACTTTGTGCCAGATACTGCCCATTTTTATCAACTAAGGCAAATTAGCTCGATTTACCGTTGCAAACAAAATTAAATTCCGTAAACTGCGCAGCTTCGGTCGGTGTGTAGCGCAGCTTGGTAGCGCACTTCGCTGGGGGTGAAGGGGTCGTAGGTTCGAATCCTATCACACCGACCAATTAATTATTTTACCTACCCCATTGATTTTACTAGATAATATCTTTCTATTTCCCAAAGCTATTTTTGATGTCATCCCTTAATTATTTGAAATATCTATAAGTTTTGGTTCTAATATTTACAGCATGTTTTCATTCAAACTGATGCCGATTCTATAAGTTAGTTGGCTATAGCTGTCTGCTGTGCACCTCGAAAAATCATCAGTATCCAGATACGTTGTATTAATACTATAAAGTTGTGTGGCGCACTACTTTATACTTTAATTTTTGTAGTGTGCTAAGCTACTATTATGGTTAAATCGTTTGCAGATAAGAAAACTGAAGCTATATTTGACGGTCGATTGGTGAAAAATATCCATCCAGATCTTCAAAGAAAGGTACTTCGTCGGCTGCGGTATATTGATGCTGCACGGCGGATTGAGGATTTAAAAGTTCCGCCATCGAATAAGCTTGAAAAGAAAAAAGGTGACTTAAAAAACTTCTACGCAATTTGGGTGAATACTCAGTTTCGTATTATTTTTCGATGGGAAGAGGGAAGTGCCCATGATGTTGAATTAGTGGATTACCATTAGAAAGGGGGAGTGACATGATTGAAATAGAACATCCCGGTATCATGCTCAAAGAAGATTTTTTAGATGATCTTGAGATTAAACCCGGTACATTGGCAAGATCGATTGGTGTGGATAGAACCGCTATAAAAAATATTATTGATGGTACGCGTAATATCAGTGCGGAAATGTCTATTCGGTTGGGTCTGTTTTTTGGAATGAGTGATATATTTTGGCTAAACCTTCAAACAGACTATGACTTACGCATAGCGCGGCAAAACCGGTTTAATGAATTTAAGGCGAACATTAAGCCAATGAAATTTTTGACATAGGTTTCATTGGCAGAGGGGGTATATCGGCGCAAGCGCGGTTAACAATATTTATGACAATTTCAGATTAGTCCATCTCATCATTCATGATTTTCAGCACCTAATCTCGACGTCAGTGTCATATACATCCATGGCTATTTTCAAATGAAATCCTTTTCGTTCAACCTGCTAAATTTGCCTGATAATTGGCGAGCCTTAAGTCGAGGGAAAATCAAAAGCATCGCCGTTGCCGACTAAGTGGATGTCCTGCGACTTTGCTGGTTAACCCCTTAGCTCCTCTATTGTTGGCAGTCGTTGGCAGTGTCCATACATGGCTTGGTAACTGATAGATTGGCGTAAATATTCAATAGACATTCAGGCTCGGTTGCTATCTTAGTGCATAAGAAACCAACAAACCTTGGCACTGATTAAACGATTAAGTGAGTTTATTCAGTGTCAAGGTTAACGAGAGTGTTATTTTGAATAAAGAAAATCAACTGCCAAGCATGGCAACACATGCGCAAGTGTTTAATCAAAAACACCTAAATGAACGTATCATGTTTAAGTATCAATTGTCGGTGCGAATGTTAGATGGTGGAAAGTGTGAAGCTGAACGAATTTGGTATGGATTAGACGCCGACTTTTTAGCAAAAGAGCGTATTGTTTGGTGCCCTGAAAATGGGTTGCAAGAGGCTACCATGCTGCAACCTCATCTTAATGAATCGGGTACATTACTTGTAAATGGGCAACAGGGTCAATCTGATTTAAGTAGTCAAAGAACTCAGTTTAATCTAAATAGTAAATCACTCACCTTTGCAAAATGCCCATGCACAATGTTGAGTATTCCTTTTGAAGTAATGCACCATTGGCAGCAGTTGATTGCTGGAGAAACACTGCACTTAGACTATGCGGTGTTAAAAGTGCAAGCACATACTGGTGTGAGTTTAACGATGTTCACCGAGGGCAAATACAAGGTTGTTAGTGTGACACCTGAGAAGTGGTTCTGGCGGTTATTGTTTGGTTCAACGAAATATTACTTTGAAGGCGATGCACCCAAGCTTGTAAAAATTATTGGCTTACTTGAGCCAAGAGACCGAAATTCACGTGGTAAATATGTAGAGTATTTAGGTCGAGCTATTTTTGATAATACGCTCGATTTTTCAACTATCAAGGGATGTGAATATGCATAAAACAGTATTAATAACAGGAGGAACCCGTGGTATAGGTAAGGCCTTAGTACAACATTATTGTAATCACGGCTACAAGGTTATTGCGACAGGAAGTTCTGAACAAAGTATGGAAAATAGTCGCATTGCCTTTGAAGATGTTCGTTGGCTAGTGTGTAATTTAAAATGCGTAGTGAGCATTGAAAAATTTGCTATGGCGCTAGGCGATCAACCGTTACATATGGTTATCCATAATGCTGGGGTACAACAATCAAGAGATTTATTTGTTGCAGGTGATGAAACTATTGATATTGAAGATGAAACCATGATCAACTTTACGGGGCCTATCATGTTGACCCGCTTACTGTTTGACAATGTTCAGCGCGTCTCTGGCACCTGGGTTTTTGTCACTTCTGGACTTGCGATTGCCCCCAAGCAAAGCTCACCTATTTATTGTGCAAATAAAGCTGGGTTAAGAGCATTTTGTAAATCATTCAATGGTCAAATTAAATTACATAACAGTGATATAAAAGTCTGTGAGGCAATTATGCCTTTAGTAGACACCGATATGACACAAGGTCGTGGAAAAGGAAAAATTTCGCCACAACAGGCCGCACAAGAAATATTCGATGGTGCAGCCAAAGGTAAAAAAGAAATTCATATAGGAAAAATACGTATTTTGATGAAAATTCGCTCGCTGTTTCCTAATTTGATTGAAAATATCATGCTAAAAGCATAAGGAGCAGGTTGTTATGCAAAAGAAGCAAAATCAGCTTTCGATTGGCCAGCGCATTTTAAAATGGATTGGCAGGCACGGAGCAAAACCTAAAGCCATTCCAATGCTAGCAGGGGTCTCGATAGGTGACTTTTTTGTGCCGGCGTTGCCGACTCAAACCTCTGTCATGCTGTTAGCATGGTTGCAGCCCAAACGTGCTATTTGGATTATTTTGGCATTTTCCATGGCTGCCGCAGTCGGTGCGGGCATTTTGACTTTATTGGCTACCTTACTTGATCAATATTTACAAATGGCAACACCCACTGAAGAGTCAAAAATGTATCAACAGTGGTTAACGTTGCAAGGTTATATCAAAGACTATGGTTTTTTTGCACTGGCTGTCATGTCGTCATTACCTACACCACCTCGTACTATGGTGGTGCTGAGTTTACTCTCGGGTTTGGCTTGGTTACCTATTATTGCAACGGTCTTTGTCGGTAAACTAATATGGTTTTCTATAGTTGTGACATTAATTAATGTCGCACCTAAATGGTTAGTTAATCTACCTATTATTGGTGTTAAAATACAAAAAATAATAGCCAGTAAACCAAGCACTCAAACGGTAAGGTAATATGCTTAAAACAGCTAGTGAGACTAAAGCGTTTGCGAGTAAAACCATGTTAAATATACTTAATGCTGGGTTAAATAACTTGCTAAATAAGTCACATCAAATGCAAGCGCAAAACATATTGGCGCAGCAATCACAAGCGCATGTTTCATTGAAAACTAAACGCACCTTTATTCAATGGGTAAGGCAGAATTACGGTACCAGTGCATTATTGTCTATTGGCTCGGGGGTGACACAATTTGTAGATTCACCTGCTGGACATGCGCTCTTGCAAGGGAGCGATCCGTTTTTATTATTCAAAAAATGGCAAAGGTTAGAACGTTACATTCATAGCCAGCATTATGTTGAGTTCGAATGTTTCGATAATTACGTGAAAGTTGAACATAAATCAAATACACAAGAGCAACCTACCTTTGAAGAAGATTTAGTCGTATTAGGTGTGTTGTGCGCACTGCTATATGAAATAGCAGCAAGAAATATCGTTATTAGCCATAGTTCGTTAGCCTCAGAAGGTTTTTTTTCTTATCCGAGTTTGCGGTGTAATGCCGATGAATTACATCGTAATGCTCCATGGTATATCCATTGGCAAGTGCCTGAGCAAACTACCAATAACATTGGGCAGGTAAGTTCTCTGGTTGAGTACGGGGTGTTGAATATTGTTAACAAAACCAAGCAAGCGATCATCGAATTGGGACTATTAGAGGTTGATTTACAACAAGTAGCAAAGTTCTTGGCGTTATCGACGCGTTCGCTGCAGCGTCGCTTAAGTGATGAAGGGCATGGTTTTGCTAAGTTACTACAAGATGTGCGAGTACATCATGCCAGTCAATCGCTATTAAATGAGTCGTTATGTATAGCTGAAATTGGATTTGCAAGCGGCTTTGCCGATCAGGCGCATTTTAGCCGAGTATTTAAGCAATGGACGGGGATGTCGCCAAAACAATATACACAATTTAAAGAGATACATACTACCTCCCAGTAACCCTCTCCTCACTCTCCCACAACCGCCACACCATCCCTACACCATAGGAGTAAGTGCTTTTGTCTCTAAAAAGTGGACTATCTTCATTTGCCGAACCCGCATGCAGAGATGTACGGGCAAAGGTAAATATTCGAATGTCTTTAGTGACGTTAAATGACAGATGAACAGATAAGTCGGTGCCTAAATAACCACTTTTTGCATCATAGGCTGGACGCTGTTCGGTGATAAAGTCGTTATCTACTTGGTAGAAATAGTCGTGCAATTTTTCGGTTGCCCAAGTGGGTGACAAGCTAACAGACCAAGCCGTTTTCTCGCTTAACCAACCTCGTTGGCTATAGCTAAATTCGGGTTGGAACACATACCCTCGTTGATTGATACCTGAAAAGTCCGTTGAGAATGCTGCGCGAACTTGCAGGTTTAAAAACAACTCTCCTTTGCCATGCTGCTCAAATTCAAATTTTGATAATCGTACCTTAAGCTGCGGACCCAGCTCAAAAATAAAATCAAGGTCAGGCATGCCTGACCTTGCCTCGTTACCGTCTGAATTAGCATTGAAGGAGCCTGCCAACGATAAGTCTAGTTCGTACCCACTTTTATCTATTGCTACTGCCCTGGCAATTGAGCCGTCACCTATACGTATGGTTTCACCGCGATAAATAAAGTATGGGGCGGGAATAACATTAGTCTGACTTTGGTCGGCAGCGGGGTATTCTGGTGAATTAAAAGCGGCGGCAAATACACCGACTTCCCACAGGGGGCGCATATCACCTTCTAGGGCAATTTCCTCTTGCGCTCTGATGTTGGTACTCGTCGCAGCAACCAACGCTGCTGTTAAATATTTTATTAGCTTAAGTCTACTATTCATTGCAATCAAAATTAATCCTCTAATAACTATTATTTTTGTTATCGAATATATACTCTGTGGCATCGGCAAAAGATCCCGCGATGCTGTTTTAAGGTTTTTTACCACAAAATAGAGCTGTCGATTTTGGCTACATCAAGCGGTTTTTCTAACGCAGTTGAAATATTCAGATAGGCCATTTTTCCGTGCAATGTTTTAGGTGCAGGAGAAACGCCGTTATAAGCTAGTATTTTGCTCGCATCTGCATTCATACGGATTGCAATTTCATCCATAAAAAACCACATGCCAATGGATCCCGGCGCTACTTTAACCAGCAATTCGTTTTTACTTTGCTCTTCTAAATAAATCTTAAAGGGGGCTAGTTTTTTCGCTTTTATAATGGGGCCAACACAAGCAATGGATTTTCCTTGCTTTAATGGCTCTATGTGCGCTCGAATAAACTCACCCAAAAACTCAGGCAGGCACACCTTTTGATCAACGCGTTCATCTCCCCACAATAAATCTCCTTGCTGATTAAAAGCCTGTACTGAGGTGTTGTTGATAATAATTTCACCTTGCTGTTTTTCATGACCAGTGGTGACTGACAATGAAAAACTTTCTGCGCTCCACAGAGCGTGTACATCATATAACGTTGTACCAGATTGACTTATCTGTAGGTGTTTACTGTTCTTGGAAAATGAAGCTACCATATTAATAGGTTCACTGGCCCAAGATGGCGCGCTAATATTCAAACCTAAACCACATAAAATAGATAAACAGGTGACTTTTAAAGACGGATTATTAATTTGTTTCATTTCATAATGACTCCTTTTTATTAAGCTTAAAGATTACGCGGTATGACCTTTATGTAATTGAACATTTGCGCCAAATGTTGTTTGCTATTTTTATCCACTGTCTTTGCCATTGATATCTGTGCCTATGCGGTGATGAGCAACCATAGCCATGTGGTGCTGCATATAGATAAAGCTCAGCAGTTTTCTGGTCAGTCTGCTTAAAAAATTTAAAATGAGTGTATTTGTAAATAATTATGGTGTTTCATCAAGTCCTACCTCACTTTTGCATCCTTGAAGGTTGTGCGAAAGGCGTTATCTAGATCGGCGATTAAATCGTCTGGGTGTTCTAGGCCGATTGAGAGGCGGATAAGGCCGTCAGTTACGCCGAATTGATCACGCAACTCCTCAGGCACGCCGGAGTGGGTTGTGCTGCCTGGATGGCAGATGAGGCTTTCGCTACCGCCGAGGCTGACGGCGGATTTGAAGATGGACAGGTTGTTGATCAGGCGGAATGCGTCTGATTTTGATACGTCCAGCACAAAAGAGAATGTTGAGCTAGGGCCTAAACATTGGCGCTTATAGACGGCTTTGTAGGCTTTATCTTGGATGAAGTCAGGGTGCAGTATTTTTGCAGAAATATAGGAATTATCCGCAATCCATTGTGCCACTTTACGGCCGCTGTCGGCGGAGCGTTCCATGCGGATACTTAAGGTTTCGAGTGAGCGTGAGATCATCCAGCTGGTATGCGGGTCGAGGTTGAGGCCAAGAGCGCCGCGGGTGGCGCGAACTGGGCGTAGCATTTCAAGGCTGCCGCAAACGGCGCCAGCGACGAGATCACTGTGGCCGCCAACATATTTAGTCAGTGAGTACATGGCCATATCGATGCCTTGGGGCACGACTTGTTGAAAGACGGGGCCCATTAAAGTGTTGTCACAGACACTGATCGGGCGGTGGCCTGTTTCTGTTTCGATGATGTCTAGCACGCGATTTAACGCTTCGAAATCAACGAGAGAGTTTGTTGGGTTGGCGGGTGATTCAACGAAGACCATGGCAACGCGGCCTTTTTTGCCAGCATCACGCAGAGATGTGAGCATGCCCGACTCGTCTAGACCGTCATGGAATTCGCCGGTTTTGATGTTGAATTCAGGCAAGAATTTGCGCATGAGGGTTTCGGTGCCGCCATATAGAGGCGTGCTTTGCACAATCACATCACCGGGGCGCAAGTAAGCGAGCAGTATGGCGCTAATTGCGCCCATGCCGCTGGAGCAGGCTACAGAACACTCAGAGCCTTCAAAGAGTGACAGGCGGTCTTCGATGATTTCAACGTTGGGGTGGTTGAAGCGGCTGTAGATAAGACCGCCAACGCTGCCTTGTGGTGCCGGCTTACGGCCAGCCATGATGTGGAACGATTCTTCGCCTTCTTCCGGTGTTTGGTAGGCGAATGTGGAGGTCAAGAACACGGGTGGTTTAACGGAGCCTTCGGAGAACTGCGGGTCATAACCGTAGGACATCATCATTGTTTCAGGCTTAAGCGCGTGATTACCGATTTTGCTTTTCTTGTAGTTTCCGTCGTTAGCCATTGTCTGTTCTTCTCTTTATAGGTTTCGTTTTAAGTGTGGTTGATGTTCAATCATTACTTAATGGTGGTGAAAGGATATTATCTAAATAGCAACTCATCGAGATTGCATTTTTGAATCTTTTAAATAAGTAGATGGTGTTATGATATGCCACCTTATTATGCATTCAAACAGATATATATGAACGGTAATCCCAAAGAAAAAAGTCAAGGAAATCCCAAGAAAACAGCTAATTCCAAAACTCAGGGTGTGGGTCGTTTAACCATTGATGCAGTATTATCTATCACTGACATTGTTGAATCAATGCATAAGCGCATAAGTCCACTTTCAGCTGTAAAGTCGGCGACTGAAAAAGAACAGCTTTCAGGTATAAGTGGGTTGGTGTATCGCAATCTCCGCAATGTGACAGAATTGGTAGGTAAAAGTATTGATGTGCCACTTGCTGCAATAAGTAAAACGCTAGCTTCTCAACCTGATTCAACCTCGACCCAAGCTTTGCTTGCGGCATTAAACGGGGTGTTGGGTGATCATCTTGTTCTTAGCGATAACCCTTTGGCCATCCCAATGCACTTTCGAAGAGAAGGGCAAATTCTAAATGACGTTCAGCTGCGTGAGGTCATAAATCAAAGTAATGGCAAACTTCTGATCATGGCTCATGGCTTGTGTATGAATGACCTGCAGTGGTGTCGAGCAGGTCATGATCATGGCGATGAGTTGGCAAACGAGTCGGGTATGGGAGCCATCTACCTGCACTATAATACCGGGCGGCATATTTCCGACAGCGGCAAACAGTTTGCGGGTTTGTTGGAGTCTCTGGTAAATTTATCAGATAAAAAACTGGAAATTAATATATTGGCTCACAGCATGGGAGGATTAGTATCTCGCAGTGCTTTTCATGTAGCAGAAAATAGCGGCCATAAATGGCCCGAACTGCTCAACAAGTTAGTGTTTTTAGGCACGCCGCATCATGGGGCTGCTCTTGAAAAAGCGGGTAACTGGATTGATTTAATTCTAGGTGCTCATTCATACACAGTGCCGTTTGCACGCCTAGTGAAAGTGCGCAGCTCTGGGATCAAAGATTTACGTTATGGCAATGTGCAGGAATCGGATTGGCATACCACCGAACATTTTGAGTTTAGTGGTGACCAACGGTTATCTTTACCTTTGCCTGATACCGTGCAATGTTTCGCAGTAGCAACTAGTGCTAAAGAAAGTACCCATTACCCCTTAGGTGATGGGCTGGTAAGGATAAAAAGTGCACTGGGCGAGCACCAAGATCCGGCGTTTGATTTACGTATTCCCGACATTCAAAAATGGGTAGGTACTAACATCAACCATATGCAACTGTTAAGCGACCCTAAGGTGTATCAAGTATTGAAAACTTGGTTTGAGATAGAGTAATTAGTTAGTGCTAAGAGTGGAACGTGGCTTGAAAGCAAAGTTGAACTATTCGGCACCATTTATACCAATCCATCCTAACAATTAGTCTTCTCAATAACCATCGTAAAATGTGATGTTTTGTGTAACGTGAACAGTATTTTTATTCTGACTATAAACCTGTAAACTTAAATTTGTTTTAATAATTAGGCTAATAAAATGAAATTAAAAAGTTTAGCGGTGTTTTCGCTTGCTATGCTAGGTTTCTCAAGTCCGCTTTTTGCAAAGGCCTCCTTCGAGTTTATAACTTCAGCACCCTCAGATAAAAAACTCCATGTGGTATTTATTAACGACGTTAGTCATTTGGATGGCATGTCACAAGTCTTAGACCAAAAATCGGGTGGTCAATTAAGTAAACTGATACAACTCAATAAATTTACACCAGAAAAAGGCAACACGCTGCATTTGCAGATGATTGGCACAGTAGGATCTCTATTGCTAATTGGCTCTCAAGACAAAGATGGGTTAAGTGCCCCTGAGCTACAAGATTTAGGGGGCAAAATAGCCAGCTCGTTAAGTTCAACTGCAGAAAGTCTCGATTTAGCTGTACATGTTGAAAACTTGGAAACGGCTGAAGCACTGCCAAGTGCTCACATAGCCTACGGCTATCACCTTCGACATTATAGTTTCGATCGCTACAAAACAAAAAAGAGTGAAGGTGAGTCGGACGTTACGCTAGTGACTACTAATGCTGTCAACGCCGCAAAATTGTATAACTCTGATTTGGCATACATCGCCCAAGGTGTGCATTTAACCCGTGATTTGGCAACCGAGCCAGGTAAAAATATGTATCCCCAAGCCTTTGTTGATGTTGTGAAAGCAAAATTCAAAGGGATCAAAAATGTGGATATTGACGTGCTGGATATGCGCGACATTAAGAAGTTAAAAATGGGAGCTTTAGAAGGTGTAGGACAAGGCTCTATCAATGATCCTCGTTTATTAGTCATCAATTATCGCGGTTCACAAAAAACTGATGCTCCTATCGCGCTAGTTGGTAAAGGGATCACATTTGATACCGGTGGTATTAGCTTAAAGAAGAACGAAGGGATGTGGGCTATGAAATCAGATTTGGCAGGAGCGGCTGCGGTTGCAGGAACCCTCTATGCGAGCGCTCAACGTGGTGAAAATGTTAATTTAATTGGCTTTATGCCACTGGCAGAAAATATGCCAAGCCAAGATGCAATTCGTCCTGGAGATGTGTTAGAAACGATGAAGGGAGTGAGTATTGAAATCATCAGTACAGACGCAGAAGGGCGTTTGATCCTGGCTGATGCCGTTTATTATGCTCAGCAAAAATATAGACCTAAAATGTTATTGAATATAGCCACGTTAACAGGGTCTGCGGGCAGAGCGTTGAGTGATGAGTATGCGGCGGTCATTACCAGAAATTTTGAATTATCTCAAAAAATGATGGATGTAGGTAAGCGCTCAGGGGAGAATGTATGGCCGTTACCTTTGCATCCCAACCACTTTAAACAAATAGAATCGCCCATTGCTGATATTAAAAATTCAGGTGCTGGTAATCCAGGTGCGAGCATTGGAGCAGCGGTGGTTGCTACTTTTATTGACGAAGACTTGCCATGGATTCACTTAGATATTGCTGGCGTAGATTGGTTGGAAGCTGATATTGACGTTGCACCAAAAGGCAGCCAAGGTTGGGGCGTTCGGTTTATGGATCAGTTAGTTCGGGATAATTCAAAATAAAAGAGTTTTCAAATAAGGGCTAGAAATTCACTGGATTGGGTATACCAATCCATCCTAACAATTAGCCCACTATTGGAATATTACGGACTTCGCTGGCAGGTGGAGTTGCTGTTTAAATAGCAACTCCAAGTGTAATCTATCAACCTTTGCAACAAGAAGTAGCGATATCGTCAGGGCACATCCAAAAAGAGATGAAGGGACACCTTGAAACCATATTTCACCGCCTTTATCGATAATATGACTTTGTGGATCTTCGAGTACTTGTTTATCGATAGTTTTTCCAAAGATAAAACTATTAGGCATACAAATAATTGGCCAATTCGTAGCGGTTATTATTGTGCAATGAAGCAGGCATCGGTATGAATAGATACCTGCCTGCAAAATCACTAGATTGACTTAGATTGGGCGACTAGTTTTTGCTGTTATCTAAAAAGCTGGTTTCCTGTTGCGTATCCATAGCGTCAGACGCCATATGGGAGTCTAGCCACTGCTCTACTTTGTCGGAGAGTTGCCCAGAGGCGAGTTGAAACACTTGATCTGAGCCCATGACCACGCTATCGCTTATTTGGTCTTGCCATCTATTGTCGAGTTTGCACGACACTAAATGATTAGCGCTTTGTGGGTTTGATACAAAATACTCCCGGCAAAAGTTGCCTTGGTCGTCTGTAAAGCTCATGGTCAGATAAATTTGCTGATCGTTTCCTATTTCAAGTGTTTGCCCTGATGTATGAGTATCCAGCACAGATGTTAAAGTGGGTAGGGCTTCTTGAACCATATTGTTATAGATAGGCACGGCCAACGCGACCACTAAAAACGAAGCGGCTATGGGCATCCATTTAACCCGATGCCAGCTTTTTATTTCTACAACGTTGTTGTCGCTTGATGATTGTATTTCTTCCGGCTCCTCTAACAACGACATAATCGAATCAGGTACGGGCGTGTCATCAATGGCTGAGTAGTGTTGCCTAATCGCAGTGTCATTGTCGTTGAACTGAGCAAAACGGATCGCTAACGTATCGTCTTCTTGCAATCGTTTTTCAAATTTCGCCCGCTCAATATCGTTGAGTTCACCATCTAGGTAAGCGGATATACATTGTTCATCTGGCATGTTCATACATTACTCCTCACTAGTATTACCTAGCTTTGTGACTAATTTTTCTCTTGCTCGTGCAACTCTACTCATCACCGTCCCGATAGGAATACCAAGGGTTTGCGATGTTTCTGCGTAAGATAGACCCGAAATGACAATAAGGCTAATCACCATTTTGTAGGCTTCGGGCAAGGTCTCAATCGCGTCTAGCAATGCTTGCTTTTGCGCACCTTTTTCAAATTCACTCTGGTGATTGTTGGTAGCCATTATCTGCTCTACATCTACGCTATCATCTGAGGTGCGCACTTTTCGTGACCTAATCTCATCTATCCATGCGTTTTTGCACACTCTGAAAATCCACGGCAAGGGTTTAATCTCTTGTGGGATAGACTTTTTAAGCAGCCGTTCTACCACGTCTTGCACTAAATCATCTGCGTCACTCACGTTATTGGTAAGTGAGTATGCAAACCTACGTAAACTCTGAAGGTTCTCCAATATTAAAACTTTTAAAACTTTAATATCCCTATTGGTTCGATTGGTATTTACTAGAGTAACGTTTGACAATGTAATTTTATTCCCAAAAAAATAATTCATCCATTTATTTGTTATATTAACTAAAGACAGTACCTGCCTGAGAGAATATGAACAGTTTACGTACAAATAAAACATATATTGCTGTATTGGTAAACTCGTTGATGTTTTACCCTAATTTGGCGGATGCAACAACTTCACGTTTGGATAGTCATTTTGACCCTTATCAGATTTATTATTTTCAAGAAGATCTGGAAGGGCAAATCGAAACTGATGTAGAGGACGAAGTTGAGGACGAAGTAGAGGACGAAGTAGAGGACGAAGTTGAGGACGAAGTTGAGGACGAAGTAGAGGACGAAGTAGAGGACGAAGTAGAGGACGAAGTTGAGGACGAAGTTGAGGATGAAGTTGAGGATGAAGTTGAGGACGAAGTTGAGGACGAAGTTGAGGGCGAAGTTGAGGACGAAGTTGAGGACGAAGTAGAGGATGAAGTTGAGGATGAAGTTGAGGACGAAGTAGAAGATGAAGTTGAGGACGAAGTAGAGGACGAAGTTGAGGATGAAGTTGAGGACGAAGTTGAGGATGAAGTTGAGGACGAAGTAGAGGACGAAGTTGAGGACGAAGTTGAGGACGAAGTAGAGGACGAAGTAGAGGACGAAGTAGAGGACGAAGTAGAGGACGAAGTTGAGGACG
>QIJM01000605.1 GCA_003232445.1 Paraglaciecola arctica | reverse complement strand
CATTCATGATATCGAAAGCAATAACTTATTTATAGCTAGAGATCGATTAGGAATAAAGCCACTTTTTTTTTACCAAGATAAAAAAACATTAATAGTCGCTTCTGAAATCAAGGCTATATTTGCGTCTCGCTTGGTGGAGCCAAGGTTTGACTTGCATTCAATTAAAAACTATTTTAAATATCAGTTTTCAATAAGTCCGAATACTATTTTCGAGTCTATAATGGAGTTACCTCCTGGGTACTTTATGTCGCAAGATTCGAATAAGAAATTCAAACAAACTTGTTATTGGAATCTAGATTTTCCAAAACATAATGAATATGAAAGTTATTCTGAGTCATACTGGCTAAGCAAATTTTCGTCTTCTTTAGCTGAGACGACTACCATGCATACAACGGGAGATGTCGAAGTGGCATCCTATTTATCAGGTGGGATTGATTCGTGCGCAATGACCAGTTTGTTATCTGATCATTACCATCAAAAATTGCGTACGTTTTCGATTGGTTTTAGAAACCCGCAACATGATGAATCCTGCTACTATAAAAAAATCGCTGAACATTTAGGTATTTCTAATACTGAAATAGTAATGGAAGATAGCAAAGAGGGTGGTTATTTAAATTTATTTCGGAATTGTTTATATCATCTAGAGCAGCCTCAGCGTATGGCGGTTGATATTCCTCATTATCTTCTTTCTGACCTTGTTCGAAAAAATGATGTCAAGGTGGTTGTTACCGGCGACGGTGCGGACGAAATATTGGCGGGGTATGATTGTTATCGACAAGACCGTATGCGAACGGGCTCTAATGGCTTACTTTCCTCGCTATTTAGAAAGCGAACTTATCTTAAGGAATATACCGAGTATTTTTCCGAAAATCATATGCGCTTGTTGCTTAAATTACACAGTCGGAGCGCTCAGCGTAAAACGATAGATCGGTTTGGATTTTATCCAGCTTGGTTTGATTTCTGGCAAATAACAGGTCAGAGCAGCTCTAATCTCTTTACCAATGAATTGATTGATCCATTAGCAGCAGATACACAAATGGACTGTTTATTAGAAGAAATGCAGCCTGGCATTCAGGGTCGTCATCCACTAAATCAATCTTTACTTTTCGAGACCAAAACACGCTTACCTGGATGGATTTTGTGGAAAAGTGACCGCTTGAGCATGGCTCATGGTGTTGAAGCACGTGTGCCGTTTATGGACCACAAGTTAGTGGAACTGGCGGCGAGTATCCCTCCTGACTTAAAACTTAATGGTATGGATGAAAAATATATACTGAAGAAAATGATGGCTCCAAGATTACCAGAACTACCAGGTGAATATAAAAAGCGAGGTTTCTATACACCTATTCGAGAGTGGTTCTTTAGTGCCGACAGACATTCAGAAGTAGAGCCTTACTTATCATTTGATAAAATATCTGAAACTAAAGTCTTTAACCCGGAGGTTGTAGATTCTTTGTATACCACTATCAGGACACAGCCTAACCCTGATTGTATGAATAGTTATTACCGAACTATGCAGATTGAATGGATATTGTTACTTGTGCTATCAGTGCAGTTGTTACACGAATTGTTTATCGAGAAACGTGCGGATTGTTTTAATAATATTTCCTTGAAAAAAAATCCGTGCCGTGAGACTGCTGTTACTGGTTATCAAGCCCCGCTTGGATAACGCCTAAATGACTAGACTATTTGCATTATTTTTATTGTTTTCTGGCATTGCAAGCTTGACCTACCAGGTGGTATGGGTTCGTTTATTGGGCATTAGTATGGGGTCTACAAGCGCGTCTATAAGTACCGTCTTGGCGGCATTTTTTTTAGGTTTAGCAATAGGGAGCTATTTTGCTGACCGACTTACAAGAAGTAAAAAATCTGATTTGCGCCGTTATTTAATTCTTGAGGCTGTGATCGCGATTAGTGGGTTACTGCTGTTGCCAATTTTGATTAATCTAGAGTCGGTAGTTGCAGCTATCCCAGGGTTGAGTTCGACAATTCCAATGAAGTTTTTGTTGACGATGGTGTTGCTAAGTATCCCAACGATTTGCATGGGAGCAACGTTCCCTGTTATGGCTGCATTATTAATCAGGAAACAGTCCAATTATGGCGTGCGTATGAGCCAATTATATAGCTTGAATACGGCGGGTGCAGTATTGGGTGCTGGATTATCGGGGTTTGTATTTATACCGCTTTGGGGGTTAGATGGGGCGGTGTATATCGCGGTAAGCATTAATGTGTTTATCGTGATAACCGGATTATTTTTTAATAGCCGAATAGTATTAGCGCCGGTCGATGAGGGTGCTAAAGTAGATATTCAACCAAAGCTTCTGAACAAGATTATCCCACACGAAGAACGACTACGTAAGCAAGCGCTTTTAGTATTGGTCATTACAGGATTTGTATCAATTGCGTGTGAAGTTGCTTGGACAAAATATTTGTCTATTTTTACCGGAACTACAATATATGGTTTTTCCGCAATTTTGACAATTTTTCTCATCGGTATAAGCACAGGTTCATGGGTAATTAGAAATTACGTATTAAAAATGAATAAACCTGCGATGTGGATGGGGGTTCTCGTATTGCTGCTTGGTGTATCGGTAATTTTTACCAGGGTGGCCCTAAGTTGGTTACCGAATTTGTATGATCTTATTAATGAGCTAACCACCAATATGTGGTTAATTCGAATTTATAAATATTCACTGGTATTTGTAATTTTGTTTATACCCACTTTTATTTTAGGCGCGTTATTTCCAATTAATTTGAAAGTATACTGCGGAAACTTGACGGGTATCCGCAAAAGAATTGGTAAGGCTTACGCAGTGAATACTATAGCAAGTATTTTCGGCGCAGTGGCAGCCGGGTTTTATTTTATACCCGAATACGGTACGGACAAACTCCTAACAAGTATGGCGTTTTTATTATTAGCAACAAGCTTAATATTTTTTGTTTCAATAAAGACCGCTTCAATAAAGACAAAAGTGCGTAAATTAACTTTGGTTGCTTTAGTCGCTGCTATAGTGGCAGCGAGCACTTGGCTTCCTCACCTCGATTACAAAGGTCTCATTACCTCTGTCAATTATAACGCCAAATACACTGCTTCCAAAAAGTTATATATAAAACCAACTTATCTGTTCCTAAAAGAAGGTAAAATGGGCGTTGTTAGCATGGTGACCTACGATGGGCATACAGTTTATTTACAAAACAATGGGCTTAAGGAATCTATCTTCGATATTAAGAACAAATATAGAACGCCAGTCATCGAAAGTTTATTAGGATTAGTGCCTTATTTTTTGCACGATGATCCCAAATCAGCTTTTGTTATAGGTTTTGGGGGCGGTGTTACGACAAGTGCATTAAGCTATACAAAATTAAATTCGATTAAAGTAGTGGAGCTTGAACCAGCGGTAGTCGATGGTGGTCGGGCAGTTTATGGGGGGAAAATTCCAGTTTTACAGAATCCGCGAGTTAGCATTGAATTTAATGATGCGCGTAACTCGTTGTTAATGAGTAATAAAAAGTACGACATAATCGCATCGCAACCTTCGCATCCGTGGTTGGCGCATGCGGCAACAGTATTCACGAAAGAGTTTTTTATACTAGTTCGATCTAGGTTAGCCAATAGGGGGATTTATGGTCAATGGATTAACTTATTTCATATGGACGTCACAACTTTGAAATCACTTTTCAAGTCGTTTTATTCTGTTTTCCCAGAAGGCATGGTATTAGCGAATATTAATACGGGTGATTTAATTATGTTCGGATCAAATCACAAGCTATATTTTAATAATAAAAAAATAGAACGACGACTGGCAGAACCAGAAGTGAAAAAATTAATGAATTATAATAAAATATACAATGCCAATGATTTATTATTTTATTTCGCATTATCGAGAAAACAAGCGGTCTTGGTTTCGCATAATGCGCGAGTAAATACTGATTTAAATATTTTATCTGAAGTTAGACTTTCTGCTTTAGGTGATAGAATTCCACAGGCAGAAAACCCCTATATTTTTCTAAAACAACTCTATCGCCTAGATATTAATTCATATTTTGAATCAAACCGAGTGGAAAGCTTGGTTAACGTGGGTAGCTATTTATTAGCCCGCAATCATTTTAAGCTAGCCGGATTTATAGCAGACCAACTTAAGGTAATTGCACCCACTAAAAGCCGCAGTTTGCGCTTTGAAATATTGTGGAGGCAAGGTCAAAATAAACAAGCGCGAACTTTTTACAATCAATACGAAAAGTGGTCAGACCGAATACATATGCTGCAAGCGCTCATGTTATTAGATAATAGTGATATAGCTAAAGCAAGAGAAATATTAGGTAAAATTACTAGCTCGGTTATTCAATTGGAAGTGGCATCGCAATTGCTGTTTAGTGAAACTAAATATAAGAGAAATAAAAATAGAAAACTGAAAGAGAAAAATATAGAACAACTGTTAGGACACAATAAAGACAGCCTAATTAAGGTGGGGCAAGCGCTGTATGCAGTAAAAACGTCAGAATTGTCAAGTTTGCCAAAATTAGTTGTGCTTGAAAAGTATTATAGAAATGCACATGCCCGAAGTGCAAAGTCTGTTAATGAGTTAACAGTACTCAAGCACAGAGAAAAATCTAAGTTAGAGTCTAATATGACTAAAGCCCTAGCCGATTCTAATTTGGATCTTGCAATAAGACTACTTAAGCACATGGAGAAATATAGTGTATTTGACAACAATCTCTTGCAAGACTATCGAAGTAAAATTATAAAACTTTCAATGAAGGGTGCGACTAAAAACTAAATTTTGGGCAAAGCATTCAAAGGCGGATGAAATTACAGAGCAACATTAGAGCGCCAGAAGATAACCCGACCGTAGGTATTATTCTCTGCACCGAAAGCGAGAATTGCGCGTGAACAGGCAGTTATTCATAATGCCCAGCTTATTATTTGGCGGAACAATCGAGTTGTTAAATTATCAGCAAATAAAATTCGCGAACAAACTACTGAATACCTAGCCTTTTAGTGAATAATATACTAACAGTGGCAAAATTGGGGGCTGTTTTCAATGTCGATGTATCATTTTACGGGGGTGTTTAAGACGTGCAAAGCCTACTTTCAGGTGATTTTTCCAAATATTTAATGAGAACGTTGATGCAAGTGTAAATATTAGGTTAATTAGTAATCAAATATAGTCGTGAAACAGATGCAATGATGAGTGGTTAATAGTAACCTATTGCGATACAAAGATAAAAAGCACCCAATGAAGCGAAGTGCTTGCATTTTGTTAATGCAGATTTAATTGCTATTGGGTTGTCATCCTTTAAGCCTTAAGCAGTGACTGTTTAATTAGAAGAAAAAGGTATTAAGCTTGAAACTAAACCAAAAAAGCAAGAATGGTTATGGGTTGAATCTTACTTAAGAGATCCATCGGGTAATCAAGTTTGTTTATATTTTGCAGGTAAAAATAGAAAACATCCACCATGGACGCTATAACGTAGCATAAAAGATGATAAGCGATCAAAGAGTGTTAACAGTTATAACAAGCGGGCTAAAGTTATTTGTCGCTTTCTGTGGAGCCGTGGTGGTTTTAATTGGTTTCTCGTACATTGTTGAGTCAACGAATGCTGGTTTAAGCAGATTGGCACCATGGGTTTTAGAGGTGTTGATTCAACCAGCGATAATGATTCGTCGTTGGTTTGCAGAGATACCAGGCGCTGAATTGAGTTATCATTATTACGGTGTTATTGGTGTGTTTGATTATATCAGCTTGATCATTTTTTACGTTATTGTTTGTATTATACTGGCTTGGTGTTGGGTAATAATAAGATCAAAAATATCACGTGTAGAGAAAAGCCTGGCATAATATACCATTCAAACCGACGCACAAAACCTGTTTTGCATATTAATTATCTCGTGCGTAACTCTTTAATGAATTCCCCGGGACTTTTGCCAAAGTAACGTTTAAATTCACGGCTAAATTGTGAGACACTTTCGTAGCCTACTTTGTCGGCTGCGACATAGGTCTTGATCTCTTCCTGCATGATAAAGTCACGTGCTTTGTACAGCCTGATTTTTTTTAAGTATTGCATCGGTGAGTCAGAGGTCACTTCTTTGAATGCCCTGTGAAACGCGGATACGCTCATATCGGCCTGGCCGGCAAGCTGTTCTATGTTTAATTTGCTGGCATAGTCACTGCGAATCGTTTTCAAGGCGCGTGAGATGCGGGCAATATTACCGTTGTGTCTAACTAACGTACGCAGCATTGGTGCTTGAGTACCGCAGAGCGCGCGGAAAAGAATCTCGCGTATCAATCCGCTACCTAATACACGTGTTTCCACGTCTGATTGCAGACACTTGAGTAACCGCACGGTGGCGTCAGCCATATCGTCATCCAGGGTGGCGGGGCCTAAACCTTGGGGTAGCGATGTCTTATCGTCATCGCAAGGCCGGGGGTGTGGTTGTAACTGGGAGACCAGTTCGAGCAATTGCAGCATGTCGACATCAACATAGATGCCCAGTAAGGGGTGTTCTGGGCTGGCGAAGGTTTCACAATAAAAGGGGATGGCAACTGACAGTACCAGGTAGTTATTGGCGTCATAATGAAAAACTTGGTCTCCGAGGTAACCAACCTTCTTGCCTTGTGCAATGATAACAATTCCCGGTTCATAAATGAGTGGGTAGGGTGGAAGGTGTTCAAGTGATTTGAAGAAACGGACCCCCTGTAGGCGTGATTCCGAAAATCCTTGCGGCAAATTCATTTGCTCCAGGAGTTGTACCATTGCTGACATGTGTATTTCCTTTTTTCTTACTGTTGCGAGTATTAAGCGTGTTTAATATTATAAATGCAAATAAATATATCCACTCAAGTATAATTAGGCAAGTAATTGATAGAATCAGATGTTCCCTATGATTGTCTTCGGTAGTACAGTAGTTCACATAGAGAGCAAGGCAGTCAAAATGAAAAGGGAGAAAGAGACAGCATGATTAAAGCATACGCAGCATTTGAACCCGGTGGAAAACTCAAGCCATTTGAATATGATCCTGGTGTACTCGGCATAGACGACGTGGAAATTGACGTTGAGCATTGCGGGATTTGCCACAGCGATTTGAGTATGATCAATAACGATTGGGGTTTCAGCGAATATCCCCTGGTACCTGGCCATGAGGTCGTGGGTACTATTGCTATCGTTGGTGAGCAGGTAACAAATTTTAAGATAGGCCAACGTGTTGGGCTTGGCTGGCATGCGGGCTACTGTATGACTTGTCATAGTTGTCTTGATGGTGATCATAATTTATGCGCCCAGTCACAAGGAACTATTATTGGGCGTCATGGTGGGTTTGCAGACAAGGTGCGCGCGCAAGCAGCCAGTGTTGTTGCCCTTCCTGATGCTATGGACATGCAAGCGGCAGGGCCGCTTTTCTGCGGGGGCATCACGGTTTATAACCCACTCGTTCAATTTGATGTTAAGCCAAGCGATAAGGTGGGCGTTATTGGTGTTGGTGGTCTGGGCCATATTGCTTTGCAGTTTTTGAATGCCTGGGGATGCGAGGTCACTGCCTTTACCTCTAATGACTCGAAAAAGGCAGAGGCCCTGACAATGGGCGCTCATCATACGATTAATTCGCGTAACATAACGGAAATCGAAGCCGCCGCTGGACAGTTTGATCTTCTTCTCTCCACCGTTAATGTCAAGCTTGATTGGAACGCCTATGTCGCGACTCTGCGGCCTAAGGGTCGTCTCCATTTTGTTGGGGCGACACTGGATCCGTTGGACTTAGGTGTCATGCCATTGATCATGGGGCAGCGTTCCATTTCAGGATCGCCAGTTGGCAGTCCGGCAAACATTGCTAACATGCTGGCGTTTGCCGTTCGGCATAACATAAACCCGGTGGTTGAAAACTACCGGCTTGACCAGGTCAATGAGGCTTTGGAGAATTTGGAGGCAGGGAATATCCGTTACCGGATCGTTTTGAGCTAGTGTTGTCGAATATTAAAATAGGTATATTCGGATTTGTTTTTATTTATTTTAGGACTGAGTGCTATGGCTATATGAGTAACTATTGATGCTTATAGTAGTTGATATTTAATTAGGACTTAGAAGAATATGATGTTTGTTCCCCGGCGTTCGCTTCGCGAAGTCCGGGCTACTAAATTGGATACTGGTGCGATCTCAACGGGAATATATGATTTAAAATTTTGAATCCGTTCTATGGCGGTAGCGGCTTCTATTGACCAATAGAGACCTGGAAAAACTTGCTCAGCGGAATATCAGAAAATCCGAATAAATTTGATTAACAAGTAATAAGTCAGTTGACCGGTTAGTATCTAAATCTGAAATTTATTTTACAATAATTTATCGATGTTTGTACTTACCTTGCTTAAGGCATTTCTCGAAAATGAAGCTCAATGACAGCTCTAAGTAAATCGTTAATGCCCTCGCGAAAACTATTAGCGTTTTCGACGAGTGCAAATACTTCTGATAAAACTGATTGTTGATAATACTCAATAACCCGTTTGAATAGCTGGCGTTTATTACCAAAGGCATTGTAAATGCTGGTTCGTGTGAGTTGCATTGATGATTCCAGGTCATTTAATGAGGTGCCGCGATATCCTTGCGTCTAAAAAGTGTGCATTGCCGGTTAAAGCACTTTGTTAGTATCGTTATCAGTTTTTGTTGAATATATCTCTAGGTGATTTTAATGTGTGTAAAGGTACATACATCGTTAGTTATTTTATTAATACTGCATGCGGTCGATATTAATACTATACTGAACGGTACAATATTGCTTTGAGAATTAAGTTAATCAAGATTAATTTTAGGATCGAGTTATTTTTAACTCGGAAAATAGTAACTTAGGAGTACCTATTATGAGCCCCGATGTGCTAAAAAAAATGCCACAGCAATTACCGGCAGATTTGGATGTTTGGTTTGAAGAAAAATTTACCGAGTGTTATGAGAAACGCGAAGCGGAAAAAACGCCGTCTATGTCATTAGTGGTGACAAAGGGAACGCTGGATTGGGCTTATCCTCCGTTTATTCTGGCTTCATCTGCGTCTGCGCTTGGATGGGATGTTTCTATATTTTTTACTTTTTACGGTCTTACCTTACTTAAAAAAGATTTAGGTGATCTTAAAATAAGTCCATTGGGTAATCCGGCAATGCCAATGAAGATGCCGTTCGGGCCTGAGTGGTTTAAAGGTATTAATTGGAAAATACCCAACGCCGTCATGGGCAATGTGCCTGGGTTCGAAAATCTGGCAACCGCGCTTATGAAAAAAACAATGCGCGATAAGGGTGTAGCGCCCATCGAAGAACTAAGGTCTGCGTGCTTAGAGGGGGATGTTAAAATGATTGCCTGTCAAATGACAGTCGATTTGTTTGGTTGGAAAAAAACTGATTTTCTACCCGAAGTACAGGATTGGGTTGGCGCCGCTTCATTTTTACCAACCGCTCAAACATCCGATGTTAGTTTGTTTATTTAAGTGAGCGACTAAAATGTGATTGAAAATTGATAAAAAAAGAGGGTTATATAGCTAGATACCCACTAAATACATTACGCTAATACATTTTTCTTCTGGACTAGGGCTTGTTAAATAATTATCTGTTGCAATACGGGGATAAGCAGTAGCCCGGACTTCGCGAAGCGAACGCCGGGACCCGCACTCAAAATAATCACAAAAAAAGTCGCTTATAAAGGCCACGAAATCTAGTTCCATATTTGAAAAAATCAGTAGATCATGATATTAGTTCGCCTAAAATGTCAAAAGAGTAAAAAAAGCGGATTCATGCACACTACCACCGTGATTTGAGGAAAAAATAACCCTGCTGACAGATCAATAATCCTGGACTTCTGAGGAAAAGGCTTTTATTCTTCTCGAATCTAAATATACATAATGTCCGATTCTAGAGCTAGCGTCTTGCCAAGTCTTTTGTTATCTTCCAATATAAAATCACCATATTAAAACCGAAAATAATTTAAAAAATATAATAGGCGAACGCGGCGGAAATTATGTCTATATTGTTAATGCGCAAAGAATACGTGGCAAGAGGACTACTTTTGTCGTTGGAAATGATAATTCAGTTTACGGCTATGTGAATTTTACCATTTTAATTTTATCGGATTTGGGCAGCGTGAGAAAGGAATAGTATGACAAGTATACTCGTAGTTGGTGGAGCCGGTTATATCGGTTCGCATATGGTCAAGCTGTTGCTTGGCCGTCACTTTGATGTCACCGTATTGGATAATTTATCATCCGGTCACCGCGATGCAGTAGTTGGCGGGTGTTTTGTGCAGGCTGATCTGGAAGATAAAATAGCACTGGATAATCTATTCGCAGAAAATCAGTTTGCTGCCGTCATGCATTTTGCGTCATGCATTGAAGTCGGTGAGTCGGTTGAGCGCCCTGGAAAATATTATCAGAATAATGTTGCCAATACATTAAGTCTTCTAAATACAATGGTGGTGCATAAGGTCAAGCACTTTATATTCTCGTCCACGGCGGCTATTTTCGGTCAGCCTGAGTATACACCGATTGACGAAAACCACCCTAAAAAACCGATAAACCCTTACGGCAAGAGTAAACTGATGGTCGAGCAGATGCTTGAGGATTTTGACCATGCTCATGGTTTAAAGTCGGTATGCTTGCGTTATTTTAATGCAGCCGGTGCTGATCCCGAAGGCCAACTTGGCGAGCGTCATAATCCAGAGACGCACTTAATCCCCTTGGTCTTGCAAGCGGCTTCCCGGCGGCGCAAACAGATTTATATTTATGGTAGTGATTATGAAACCGAAGATGGGACTTGCGTCAGGGATTATATTCATATCAGTGATCTGTGTGACGCCCATTTACTGGCGCTGGCGTATTTGCGTGAAAACCAGCAAAGCAACCAGTTTAATTTGGGTAACGGCAACGGATTCAGTGTCCGAGAGGTGATTGATAAAACCAGTCAAGTGACGCAAAAAAACTTTGAAGTCGTCGACAGCGAGCGCCGTCAAGGAGACCCGGCGGTGTTGGTTGCTGACGCTAAAAAAGCCAGTGAGGTCTTAGGCTGGCAGGCAAAGTTTAACCAACTAGAGAAAATAATAGAACACGCATGGCAATGGGAGCTCAACCACAACTGGCCCAATTAATTTCCAACGTACTATTTCAAGTAGCCCGGACTTCGCGCAGCGAACGCCGGGAAAAAAGAATCATTATTTTAAATTCAACCAAAACCCTACCGATGGTACGTCTGGCATATCCTACTTCGCGATTGTTCCCCTGTTTGTGCCCCGGCGTTCGCTGCGCGAAGTCCGGGCTACGTTTTAGAATAGTTACGTTTTATAATAGTTATGATACCAGTTTACGAAGTTTTTGATGCCGGTTTCTACGGTTGTTTCTGGTTTGTAATTCAGGTCTT
>QIJM01000088.1 GCA_003232445.1 Paraglaciecola arctica | reverse complement strand
ATAATTACTCATGGGGAAAATGGCTGGCTAATTGAGGCTGGAAATCCTGGTGAGATAGCGGAAAGCATCGCGTTGCTTGCTTCTGATCAGCACTTGGCCACTCAAATGGCAAAAAAAGGGAGTCAACATGTGCTGGATACCTTTGATATGAATATTATGCTAACAGCTTACCAGGAAGCATATGGTGCTTAAAATGGGGTAGGTACGGTGCCATAGCTTCGCTGACCATGGCTATTTTAGAATATTCCTTAGGTATTGCTTAATTTCCCAGGCAAATGGCTTTAGATCTCCCCAGCGATTTACTTCATGTTTTGTGCGGCGGTTGGGTGTGAGGAAGCATGCGATAGTGCGTAATTTTTTGCCAATACCTGCTTTTTTATCTTTAAGTATTAGATATAAGTGATCTAGATCGCCTAATAACCACCGTAACCGCACACCTGTTTTATAGTCTTTTATTGGTTCGATCGGTTGTGAGCATGCTATTTGATATAATAACCAGGGGAAGTCTACCCCAGCATCGATAGCTAACTGTAAAGATCCCCAGAAGCGAGTATTGATCTCCATCAGGTAGGGCGTGTCACCATCCACCTTGAATTCAACCATGGCCACACCGTGCCAGTTGGCGGCATCTAATAAAGATTTTGCATGTTTCAGCAGTGCTGGGTCAGCCTCGGTGCTTTCCGAGAGTACGCTGACTCCTCCCCAAGGGGGCTTTTCACGTAGACGTTGATGGCTAAAGAAGGCTATCGATTTGCCATGGTTATATATCGCAAAAACACCTTGGCCGCGCCCTGGAACACACTCTTGCAACATAAATGGATGCGCCTTGAATGCTGGGTCTGTTGTTAATATTTCTTTCGCGTGCTGAGGGGTCTTGGCTAGTTGTACGCTGGTATGTAACCAGTCGGGGCCCGCTTGCACCCATGACTTGCCAGGCTTGAGGATAATGGGGTAGTCGAGGTTTTCTAGCTGGACAGGTAAGTTTTGAGGGGTGTCAGCAAACCAGGTATTAGGTATAGGTACCTTTAGTGATTTAGCTAATCTCATTAGCGAACATTTATTTGATAGGGCTTCAATGCTGGATAAGTCGGCGAAGGGGATTTCTATGTGGTCAGGTAGTTTGTTTTTGAGTGAAAGCAGGAGGGCAGACGTTAATTCAGTCATGGGTAATATGACATTAATATCATTCTTCTTGATGCATTCGTCGATGGCAGAGATGAAGTTTTCCGGTTCTGTTCCTGGCGGTGGGTACTGGAAATAGCATGTGGAATATCGTGAGAGTCCTGCTAGGGATGATGTTGTGTCATCGGCCGTAATGACAGGGATGCCATGTTTGCCTAAGGAGCGTGTAGTCGCCAAGGCGCTACGTTGGTTTGCATCTAATACTAGTACTCGTTTCATAGTTATAATTGTATAATGAGAGGTGGATGGATTATAGTGAAGTGGTTAGTCTGTCACGATAGTCTAAATAGCGTATTGTACTCAATCCAACAAAAGGTTCTATGGTGAGAAATAACTGGTTTTACGATCGTCATGGAACGCGTCGAGAATATGCCCTAACGAAGTGGCATCAACTCCTCTTTGCGTTTAGACGATACCATCAAGAGCAAATACCATGGAGTTCAATTGAACGACTTGTCTTTGTATGCTCGGGGAATATCTGTCGCAGTGCTTTTGCTGAAAGCGTTGCAAAATCAATCGGTATAAAAGCGGCCTCTGCTGGAGTATATGCCATAGAAAATGCTTTTGCCAATGAGCAGGCAATTACCACCGCTAGGGCAATGGGCTATGATTTGGTCGATCACAGGACGACGCCTATTATGTATCTAGCCCTAAAGAAAACTGATCTGCTTGTTGTAATGGAGCCTTGGCAAGCAGAGGTTGTCTCACAGCACTTGGCAAGCAAGCATTATACAACGATGCTGGGGGTGTGGGGCGTGCCTGTGCGACCACATATTACAGACCCATTTAATCTATCCCCTGGGTATTTTGATTACTGTTTCAAATACATCGAGAAATCTGTTTATGGGATCGCTGGAAAACTCAGTAATAAAAGCTGATATTCAAGAGCTTTATGCGCTTAACATCAAAGCTCTATGGGTAGGGCTTAAGCAGGAGCACATTTCTTTTTGGTTTTTGTGTTTGTATTATCTTTTCGAATATATTCGGCCTCAGTCAATCTACCCAGCAATGGATGTTATTCCATGGGGGCTGGCTGTGCTTTTTATGTGGCTTGTGAGCACATTGATGAATCCGTTAGCCGTGAGTGTAAGTAATCCGTTAAATAAATTACTCGTAGTGTTTTTGATAGTAGTCATTTTATCTGGTTTTTTTGCTTTTACACCTGCTTATTCATGGGATTATTTTGAGGTTATAGTTGGCTGGGTGCTTGTATATTTTCTTACAATTCGCAATATCCATACTGAAAAGCAATTTTTATTATTTGTTTTAGCATATTTATTATTTAACTTGAAGATGGCGCAATTTGGAGCGGTAAATTGGATACAACGTGGCTTTACCTTTGCAAAGGAGGGGCTTAATGGCTCGCCGGGTTGGTTTCAGAATTCTGGCGAATACGCCATACAAATGCTTATTTATAGTTCGTTAGCACTTGCGGTAGTACTCTCGCTACGTGAGTATTTAAATGGGTATAAAAAAGCAGTGCTATATTTGGTCTCTATGATGGGCTTTCTTGCTGTTATGGGGGCGAGTTCACGCGGCTCTCAATTAGCCTTGGTAATAATAGCAATTGTGTTCTTTATAAGGCAAAAAAAAGGCTTGAAAGCGCTGTTAATTATGGGCGTGCTTGGAGGTTCATTATTTTTTTTATTGCCAGAAGAGCAAATGCAGCGCTTTCAGGATGTGGGTGATGATGGTTCTTCCCTGCAAAGATTGGCTTATTGGAAGGCTGGTTTGGAAGTCATTAAGGAGAAACCTATTCTTGGTGTTGGGTATAATAATTGGATGAGTTATATGACCTTTAAATACCCCAGTGGAATGGGGCCATTTGAAACAGTCCAAGTGTCTCATAACATATTTATACAGGCGGCATCAGAATTAGGAATACCTGGCCTTTTATGTTTTTTGTTAATGATTTTATATGCGTTTATAAATAATGTTAGAACTCGGCGTATGGCTAAGCAGTTAGAAAATAAATTTTTGACAAATATATCTTATGGTCTGGATGCTGGTTTAGTCGGTTATCTAATTGCGGGCTCATTTGTTACTGTGCTTTATTACCCGTTCTTTTGGGTGCAAGTAGCGATGATCGTCGCGTTGAATTCAGTTGTAACAAAACAGTGGCAGATTTACAAAGTCAATCTAAAGTTTGTAGTTTGAGGGTGGTAGATTGAATGAATAATGATAAAGAGGTTTTTAAGCATACTGTCTCTGTTATTGTGCCGATGTTCAATGCAGTTGAATTTATTGAACGATGCTTGAGTAGTGTCTATTCACAAACGTATTCTTTGCATGAGGTTATTGTTGTAGATGATGGTTCTAGTGATGGTAGTGGGCTATTAGTTAGTGATAAGTTTCCCGGCGTGTCTCTATTTAGTATTTCGAATAAGGGAGCAGCTGGAGCGAGAAATTATGGTGTTAAAGTCTCATCTGGTAATTTTATTGCATTTATTGATGCAGATGATGTGTGGCATAAGGAAAAAATTGCCAAACAAATGCAGATTTTTCGTAATCAGCCATCTCTTGGTATGGTGTTCAGTAATCACTACTTTATTTCTCCTGCTGGAGTTAGGCCGTGTCCTGAAAAAAGGGAGCGTTTAATGAAGGGGGATATAGTTCGAAACATATTTGAGTTAAGTGGCTTAGGAACACCAACTGTAGTTATTAAAAAAAGTGTGTTTGTAAACCTCGGTGGGTTTGATGAGCGTTTAGTTGTTGGTGAAGATGATAACTTATGGATAAGGGTTTGTAATAGCTTTGAAGTGGATCTGGTTGATGATTATCTGGTTGATGTGTATTGGACTGAAAGTAGTCTTTCCCGAGGTCCGGAGGCGGCTAAAAATTTTTATGAAGGAGGGCGGTTGCACTTGGATATATTGCGGGTCGAGCAGCCTGAAATATTCACCAAAGTAGAGGACCTTGTGAAGACGCACTATCAGCGGACTTGTTTTTCATTTGGCTACTACTGCGTGAAAAATGATGGAGATATGAGAATGGCACGCGATGCATTTTTAAAGGGTATCTGTGCTGGAGACCTTCGGATTAGAACCTTGCTATATCTGATTATTAGTTTATTTGGAGAAAAGGGTCGGAGATTGCAAAGGTTAGTTAGGCGAGTAGTTGCTTTTCGCAGATAATTAGCGATTAGAAAATTTAATGAACTAATGTTATTGGTGCCCAGCAAACACTGGGAGTCTCTTCATTGCTGGCGTTATACGTGAAAATAGTATTGGGTATTAGATTTATGAACAGGCTGGCAATATTAGATTATTCGAGATTTTTTGCCGCAATTGCTGTGGTTTTATTTCATTATTTATTCAATGGAATAGGCAATGGAAAGATATCTTCTATAACTCATATCCCCGGTATTATTGAAATAGTAAAATATGGGTACTTAGGCGTTGATTTATTTTTTATGATTAGTGGTTATGTGATCTTTTTTTCGGCTAACAATAGAAAGGCTAGCGAGTTTGCTGTTTCCAGAGCTGTTCGGTTATACCCCGCGTTCTGGGTAGCTATTATATTCACGTCTTTTTTTGCTTATTTTTGGGGGGGCGATAAAATGAGTGTTTCTCCCTCTCAAGTAATTGCGAATTTTACTATGGCGGCTCCATTATTTAACAAAGGCTTCGTAGACGGAGTTTATTGGACATTAATATTGGAATTGCAGTTTTATTTAATGGTTTTTGTATTGCTATTGCTAGGTATGAAAGCAAAATTACAGGCGTTATTCCTAGTGTGGCCGCTAATTATTGCTGCTGCATTATATTTAGGAAAAGATCATCTTCCGTATTTAGGGGGCTATTTTTGTTATTTTTCGGCAGGTGCTGTATTTGCTATTTTGAAAAATAAAAAGTCAATACTCCCTTATATTTCATTAGTTATAATATTTTCTTTATGTTTGGAGTTTGCAACAGGAAAAGCAGTGAGTATGACAAACTCTAAAGGAGTGCTATATTCTGAATGTGTAATTGCTCTTGTTATTTGTGCCTTTTTCATATTATTTGCTGTGTCTAATTCTAAGTACGGCTCTAATTTAAAATTATTTGGCTCCAGATTACTAGGTGAATTAACATACCCTATATACCTTATACATGCTCATTTTGGTTATATGTTTTTATCTGAATTTGCAACGGAAGAAAATAAAATATATGTATATGTTCTAACAGTGTTGATAGTGATCGTTTCAGCATTCCTAATAAATCTTATTTTCGAGAAAAAGTTAGCTTTATTTTGGAAGTTATTTTTCCTTGAAATCGTCGGGAAACCTATTGAGTATATGACGCTTAAGTTAGGTTCTATTGTGAGCGCATATGGCAAAAGAAAATAGCTGTGTATTGCTTGCGTTAAGATCGTCGCTTGGCGAGCTTCTCGCTAAGTCAATTTTTGACTGAATTATAGGCAAGGGAGGAGGAGGAGGCTACAGCCTCATTAATCACAAAAAGAAAGGAATTGCTTATGAGTTCGAATAATGACCATTATTGTAATATATTACGAGAGAATGGTGGGTTTTACCCTGTAGAAAAATGGCTTCAATTCGCGAAGATGCATAACTTTCAGAAAACTAATTCAATAAAATTAAAGAATTGCCCTGATTGTAACAATGAGCGATTATTTAAATTCGGGCAGTACATTTATTACAGTAATATTTTTTGCATTAAATTTTGCCCCAATTGTGGCTTGTATTTTTCTGACACATTACTGGACAAAGAAATAATCGCCAAGCATTTTGAAAATACTTATAACGATGAATTATATTTCTCAAAGCAGAGGAAAGATATATTTGATCATATAGCATCACTTGCAAGCAAGTACACGCCAGAGAACGGTAAGGTGTTGGATATCGGCGGAGGTAAAGGCCATCTGTTGCATAAGATTAAAAGTGCTCGACCAGATATCAGTGCCGTCTTAAATGATCTCTCAGAAAATTCCTGTAATTATAGCTTCGAAATTTATGCCATGAAATCTATTTGTTGCGACATGCCCAGTTTGCAAAAAATTAATTCGCACTTCAACACAATACTACTAATTGATGTTATATATTATGAGCCAAAACTAAATGAAATGTTCAAAACTATAAACAAGCTACTCCATTCGAAGCAACAAACCATCATAATTAGAATACCTAATAAATTAAGAATTATAAAATTTTATCAATTTCTATTGAATACATTCGGCTTATCCAAAAATAAAACATTTCAAAGTGAAATTAAACATTTTAATCCAGAACATATTTATATATTTACACAATCCTACATATTGAAAAAATTGAAAAAGGAAGGGTTTAATAAGGTAACTTTCATCCCTTCACCTCTATTAAATAACAACAAGGTAATCGAGAGCCTTTCTGGAAACATATTTTTTTGGGTTGCGAATGTAATATGTAAACTTACTATTGGAAGATTAATACTGACGCCATCAATGGTTGTTATCGCTAAAAAATCAGAAGGCTAACAAGGCAAGTGCACTCGCATGTGAACTGGCCCCGTTTTAGTGGGCACCTTCTTATAACTAAGGGGGGGGGGGAATATCAAAATATACATGTGTTATTGTTGGCGTATGGAAACGCGTCGAGGTGATATTGTGGTTAAGAAAAAAGATATCAGTATAGACCCCGCGATGAGGATAGAACTTAAACGGTTACGCAAGCTTAAGCGCGAGCATAACCTGCCAAGGATATAATATGAATAACAGGACTTTAGTTTGAGTGTATTTATCCCGAAAGCCTGAAGAGAGTAGAGTAAAAATATTAATAGTGATTTGTGGTGAGGCGAGAGGGTTTATTTTCGATATGTGAGTAAGTAGTGGTGCAAAAGCGCAATCGAAAAGCCCATAGCTTGTTTTTTAGGAGTTCAGGTTATTACACAGTCAAAAAATTTATATAAAAAAACCCTAAATCACGCCGTGATATACGGTGCTTCAGATGTAATCCGGAAAATTGTCGGCTTTTTGATGCTGCCTATCTATACGCAATATTTGACGCCTACTGACTATGGTGTTGTTCAAATGATGATGATGACCATAATTATGGTCGAGGTTTTATTTGGAATGCATATGGGGCAAGCTGTCTTTAGATATTGTTACATGGCAACAAGTATAGAAGAGAAAAAATCAGTCGTCTCAACTGCTTTTTTGATGTTGCTTTTCACTAGTAGTCTATCATGTATTATTCTGGCGACTAATTCAGATGCTGCAGCTGAAATGATAATGGGTACTTCGCAGTACGGCGAGTTAATGCAAGTTTTCTCAATTCTTTTGATAGCCCAGGCTATTGACTCGTATGGACTTGTATATATCAGGGTGCAACAAAGAGTAGTGCTTTATTTTGTATTGAGCATAATTAAGTTAATAGTTTCTTTTTCTCTTAATATATATTTCCTGATATTTCTTGAGCTTTCAGTCGAGGGCGTGATTTATAGCGCATGTATAACGACTAGTTTGATGGCTGTTTTCAGTGTTGCTTATATTCTCTACCACGTTGGAATTAGTTTTTCAAAAAAACTACTTAAGGAACTTGTAATGTTCAGCTGGCCACTGTGGGTGTCCGCTATAGGGGGGGTCTATTCGGAAGTTATTGGGAAATATTTTTTACGTTTATTTTCAGGATTAGGTGACGTCGGGTTGTATGCTCTAGCGGCTCAATTTTCGACGCTAATACTTGTTTTAATACTGAGGCCATTTGCAAATATATGGGATTCACTTAGATATGAAGTTTATAAGATGCCTGATCCTATTAGCGTATATCAGAATATATTTATGATACTGTTTTTCGTGCTAATTTTTTCAGGGTTAGGGTTGTCATTATTTTCAGCTACGGTGATAACCTTGATCGCAGATAATTCATTTTGGCCCGCCGGTGGTGTAGTGCCAATTCTAGTGTTGTCGAGCATAATTTTTACGCTAGCATATTTCAATAATCTTGGGATTCTACTGAAGAAAAAAACCAGTATCATTGCTATTGGTACTTATTTATTTGCGATAACAATCACGATCGGTTTTATTATATTGATACCTAAATTCGGGCTGCATGGGGTAGCTATTTCACTTTTACTTGGTTCATTAGTTAAACTGGTATGGATTGAAAGAAAATCCAAGGCGCTTTATGATATGAAGTTGCCATGGCCCCGTGCTCTGATGGTTGGGGGCATTGGGGTGGGGGGGTATTTAATCTCATTATTGCTACCTGACACCTTGCTATTTTCTATTGTAGGGAAGCTTTTAATTCTTATGTGTTTTGTTTCTTTGGTATTCTTACTCCCTATCTTTAACAAAGAAGAAAAAAATAAAATTAAGTTTTACTTGAATGAGGCGACTGGAAAGATCAAAGGTTTTTTTGTAAAGAAAGATTTTCGAAAATCAGTTGATTAGCTAGATACCCTTAGTTAAGTATTCTTTTCTGCCGTGGTTATCGTCAATTATGCTTGAATTAACGAGGTATGAAAAAGGAAAACATGAAAAGTAGAATAGAAAATGAGCTAAGTAAGGCGCTACTTATCCTTAAGGGCACTTTTCTGGGAAATAGGATTGATGCCTATTGGTATACAGGCGAGGTGAATTTTGGTGACTTGATTACTCCTCTTCTTCTGAAACATTATGGATTTACTCCCATAAAGTGCAATCTTACAAAGGCGAAGGTGCTGTGTACTGGAAGTATTCTTGATACAGCCCCCGTGGGTTTTTCTGGTCATATACTTGGTTCTGGACTTATTCGTGATGAGAGACGAGAGTTTAACAGCGCTAAAATATGGGCGCTTCGTGGCCCGCTGACTCGTGAGAGAGTTTCGGCGCCGAAGGCTACGGCTTTGGGGGATCCGGGATTGCTTATTCCCTTATTGTTAAATGAAAGGCAGGGTAAAAAACACCTATTAGGGGTTGTTCCTCACTATGTTGATAAGGATCATGGGTGGGTTTCTGGTTTGGAAGAGCGGTTTGGCGATGAAGTTTTGATTATTGATGTGATGCGCTCTCCTGATGAGGTAATTAAGGAAATTGATAGTTGCAAATACATTTTATCATCATCACTTCATGGGATCATCATTTCTGATTCTTTAGGTATACCTAATGCTTGGGTTCATTTAACTGATAGAGTGGTGGGGAAGGGGTTCAAATTTAAAGATTATTTTGCCTCTATAGGGCGAGAACATGAGCCTATTCATCCCCAGATTGGGCAGCCGTTGAAAGATTTACTATGCCGCACTCAGGAGCCTTCGCCGCGAGTAGAGAAGGCAAGATTAGAACTTGATGAAGTTTTTCAGGAGTTTAAAAATTCCCTCCTATAGGGGCGGCTCATTGCTGTCGCGGTTGATTTTAGTGTTCTCTTACAATATGCCGTACTTGTTAGTGGCTTTCAAGAAGTGAAACTACGGCTCTGAATTTACCCGACGATGTTTTTTCTAGTTTGGTTACATGTTTTATCTTAACATTAATTGAATGACCTAGCCGACTGTTTAGTTCTTCAGTGAGTTTGCGATCGCAGCTTGATGTATGCAGGGGTGTTCGTACTAAGTAAACAACTATTTCATCTATACTTGTTTGTACGATTTGTGATTCTTTTATTCCGGTTAGGCCTTTATATATGGGATCTAGTCTGCCTACTTTTCTACCATCAGGCGTGAGGATGAAGTCATCTTTTCGCCCTTCGAGAGAGGTGAGGGTTTGTCCTTTTCGACCGCATTTGCAATGACTCTCCGCTATGCTCCCTCTGTCGCCTATTGAGTACCTAATTAGTGGCATTCGTTTATTTATAAAGCCTGTGCATATAATGTCGCCAACTTCGCCTTTGTCAGTGACTTCTCCTTCTTCATTTACCACTTCCAAATAGCAGTACTCCGGGTCTATGTGGTAAGTGCCATGTTCACATTGGGATGCAAAAGCACACATTTCTGCAGAGCCGTATTGATCATAGACCTTGCACCTAAATGCTTGTTCAATGCTTTTTCGTTGGTAAGGAAGTAATGTTTCTGATGATGTGACTATTGCTTTCAGACAAAGAGAGGTGCAGATACCTTTTCTATTTATGTATTCGGAAATTTGATATATAGCCGAGGGGTAGGAGTCAATATACTGGGGGTTGAATTTCTCCATGCCGATTATGTAGTGAGGGATCGTTTCTTCTGATATGTGATAAGAAGAAAATAGTGCGTTGTTCATAAAGTAGTTGAATCGCCAGTAAGGTGGCTCTTTTTGGTTGTCCGATATGATTTTTCTACCCGCAAATGTTATGTTTTTGTCTTCTCTTGTGATATTTAGCTGTGATAAAAATCTCCAGAAAAAGGCATAATTTTTCTTTAGAGCATCCTTTGAAACCTCAATGGCCATAGGAGTACCTGTGCTCCCGCTTGTAAAGATGACGCTAAATTCATCTTCGTCGTAGTTCACATAATCAGCTTTATTTTCGCGAATTTCTTGTTTTGTTGTTATAGGAAACATTCTAATGTTTTCTAGGGGGGCGATGGTTAGTTTATTCTGTAATTTCTTGTATGCGGTAATATTCTTGGTGGCAAGAAGCATTACTTTCATTAATTCCTTTTGATGGAGTTGTTCTATTGCGTTATTGCTTAATTTAGTGCTGCTACATAGTTTTTCGTAGGATTTTAGGAATCCTTTTCCATATCTTTGTCGTTTTAGGTGTATTCCATACATTGAGACGAGAATGTTCTGGATCTGAATGGGGGAGCGTTGGTAGATGGCTTCAAAAAAATTCATGTTGTCTGTTCTGTTTTCTAGTATGCGGTTTAGAATTTTATTGGTTAATTCCAGGGTAACTGTCTATCCGTTGGAAGGTTAAAACTATTTTTTAGTATGGCATAAATATGGCGGCAGTATGGAGTGAATGTTTACTTTATCCTATGTCTTAGGTTTAGGGTGAGAATAATAGATTTTGAATTGCTCATCTTCTTCAGCCCGCTGTAGCTATTTTTTCAAGCGCCTTTATACGTAGCTGATCCGGCGTTAACGGATTGCCTGCTGGCATTTCCCCTGCGCTCTTTCCGTAACTTTTTCATTCAATATTAAAAGGTGGGTTTGCCCATACCAATCGCTTTTGCCGCATCTTTTAGACTGCAGTTTTGGTTCGCCACGAGCTGTGCTGACTCCAGCCTGAACATCGGGCTAAAAACACGTTTTTTTGTTGTCATGGTTTCACCTTCTTTCTGTTGTGATCTATAATATACCCAAAGCGTTTTAAATTTAGGTATTATGGCCTTCAAAGCCGCCACTTAATAGTGACGCGAGTTCATCGGCATATTGACCGATATTTCGAAAAAATGCTATTGACGCCAATCTGAATTCAGCCAGGTTTTCGTAATATTTATTGTAGAGCACTTTTTTCTTGAAAAAATGCCAAACACGTTCAATTAAATTCAACTCTGGCGAGTAAGTAGGTAAGTAAACCAGTCTTAATCTTGAACTTTTCTCAACCAGTTCTATCACTTCTTTCGAATAGTGGTAGCGGGCATTATCCAAAATAACGATGATCTCTTTAGCGTAAAAATACTTCCGATCCAACATCGCTAACAGTT
>QIJM01000636.1 GCA_003232445.1 Paraglaciecola arctica | reverse complement strand
TATCAAGCCACCCATAATAAATATTTCGGGAAGGTGACGAAACAAACTTTCAGGGTCTTGTTGATTTATTTCAGGCGGGTATTCGGTATTCCGTTATTTTGCTGAAATCTGGAAGAATAATGGGTGATTGTCTGTGTTTCGGGCACGGTTAGGCTGCTTGGGTAAGTCGCTCGATGAATTTATTAGGGTGACTGAGTTTATGCGCTACGTAACAGCGTTCTCGCTTTGCCCATGCCGCGAATGCGCTGATGACCCGTGTGCGCTTTAAATTGCTTCATCATCACTTCTGACCCAGCTGCATAACAAAAGTGTTGTTCAAACTCTGTGGTGAGGGTTAACCATTGTTCGTCTGATAAGCCTAACCTTTGTAATATGGGTTGGTGGTGGTGGGCAATATGTCCTGCTTTGTCTTCTCTGATTACTTTCTCACAGTAGTCCTTGAGTGAAAAGGCGATACCTTTGGGTATCTCTTGTCTTGGGTTACCAACAAAAGGCATCAATGAATGTGTGGCAGGTCAAAGATAACCAAAAGACACTGAAAGATAATATTGCCGCCTATTTTCATAAGATACGACGAGACAGTCCTAAATGTCTTACGTCACCTTCAGAGAAGATGAAAGCTTAATTTATGCTGAAGATGGCGCAAAAAAACATGGCTCTGTTTAAGCGTATGCTAGTCAATATGCTTAAGGCTAATCCACTCAAGTATCGCCGGAAAACGCCAACGTTCAGCATGGGATGATAAGTTTAGAGCCAAGGTTTTGTTTGGTTAAAATATCAGCAAAGTAAAATCCCACCGTAGATAGAACTTACTATTCATTTAGATAATTTTGCTTTTGACTTGCAATATCATAACCCTTATGTATAATTCGCGCCCACTCGTTCTTCGGAGCAGGTGTTTTTGGTTAGAATTGAGGTGCTTTTACTGATATTCAACATACATAACCAAAGAAAAAAACAGGATCCCAATTGTGGGTCAGCAGTTTACATGCATCCTCCTATCAATGTTATTGATGGTGTGGATGATTTTTTTTGTTCTTTCGGTTGGAGCTTAATCGATGCCAAATCAAAGAATTCGTATTCGTTTGAAAGCGTTTGATCACAAGTTGATCGATCAGTCTACGGCTGAAATCGTTGAAACAGCGAAGCGCACAGGTGCTCAGGTTAGCGGTCCTATTCCACTGCCTACACGTAAAGAGCGTTACACAGTACTTACTTCACCTCACGTCAATAAAGATGCGCGTGATCAGTATGAAATTCGTACACATAAACGTTTAGTGGATATCATTGAACCTACTGATAAAACAGTAGATGCGTTGATGAGATTGGACTTGGCTGCCGGTGTTGATGTTCAAATCAGCCTGGGCTAACAAGAGAGGGTTTTAACATGGCGATTGGTCTTATCGGTCGTAAAGTAGGTATGACTCGCATCTTCACTGAAGATGGTGTGTCTATTCCTGTGACTGTTATAGAAGCCACCCCGAATCGTGTGACTCAGTTACGTACTGAAGAAACGGACGGGTATAAAGCGCTTCAAGTCACCGCTGGCGAGAAAAAAGCGAACCGCGTTAATAAAGCTGCAGCAGGACATTTTGCTAAAGCTGGCGTGGAAGCAGGCCGCGGTTTATGGGAGTTCCGTTTAGACAACAATGAAGGTGAAGGCATAGAAGTTGGCAGTGAAATTACTGTTGAAATTTTTGCTGAAACTAAAATGGTTGACGTTGTCGGCACTTCTAAAGGTAAAGGTTTCCAAGGTGTTATTAAGCGCTGGAACTTTAGCCACCAACGTAACACGCATGGTAACTCATTGTCGCATCGCGCACCTGGTTCTATTGGTCAAAACCAATCACCTGGTAAAGTTTTCAAAGGAAAGAAAATGGCCGGTCAGATGGGTAATAAGCGTGTAACAATGCAGTCTTTGGATGTAGTCCGAGTTGATACTGAGAACAACCTGTTACTAGTTAAAGGTACGGTTCCTGGTGCACCTGGTGGCGATGTCATTATCAAAGTTGCTGTCAAAGCGTAACGTCTGGGGAGTTAAGTGATGGAATTAGTATTGAAAGACGCGAATAGCGCTCTTGAAGTATCCGAAGCAACCTTTGGACGTGATTTTAACGAAGCACTAGTACATCAAGTAGTAGTTGCATTCGGTGCAGGAGCTCGTCAGGGTTCTAAAGCACAAAAAACACGCTCTGAAGTGCGCGGTGGTGGTGCCAAGCCTTGGCGTCAAAAAGGAACAGGTCGTGCCCGTGCTGGTACAATCCGTAGTCCTATCTGGCGTTCTGGTGGTGTAACTTTCGCAGCTAAGCCACAGGATCACAGTCAAAAGGTTAACAAGAAGATGTACCGTGGTGCTATTCAAAGCATCCTTTCTGAATTGGTACGTCAAGACCGTTTAATCGTGGTTGAAAAGTTTGCAGTTGAAACACCGAAAACTAAAGAATTAATTTCTAAGTTGAAAGAGTTTGAACTTAAAGATGTACTTATTGTGACATCAGAAGTTGATGAGAACTTGTTCTTGTCAGCACGCAACTTGTATAAAGTTGACGTTCGTGATGTTCAGGGTATTGACCCAGTAAGTCTTATTGCATTCGAAAAAGTATTGATGACTGCTGATGCAGTTAAACAATTAGAGGAGGCGCTAGCATGATAAATGAAGAACGTCTACTTAAGGTGCTTTTAGCACCACATGTTTCTGAAAAAGCAACGCTATCTGCTGAGATAAACAACACGGTTGTTTTGAAAGTACTTAAAGATGCGAACAAAGAAGAAATCAAAGCGGCAGTTGAAAAATTGTTTGAAGTTGAAGTTGATTCTGTTCGTACCCTAAACGTTAAGGGTAAAACCAAGCGTCACGGTTCATCTTTTGGTAAGCGTAAAGACTGGAAAAAAGCCTACGTTGTGCTTAAAGAAGGTCAAGACATCGACTTTGCTGGCAGCGAAGGTTAAGAAGGGGATTAGACATGCCATTATTGAAAGCTAAGCCGACTTCAGCTGGTCGTCGTCACGTAGTTCAGGTTATTAACCCTGACCTACACAAAGGCGCACCTTATGCACCTTTGCTTGAAAAGAACAGCAAATCCGGTGGTCGTAACAACAATGGTCGCATTACCGTGCGTCATATTGGTGGCGGTCACAAGCATCATTATCGTGTTATCGATTTTAAACGTAACAAAGATGGCATTCCAGCCAAAATTGAACGTTTAGAATATGATCCAAACCGTTCTGCAAACATCTGTTTGGTGTTATATGCAGATGGTGAGCGTCGTTATATTTTGGCTCCTAAAGGCGCTAAAGCAGGCGATGCAATCCAATCGGGTTCTGATGCACCAATTAAAGCAGGTAATACTTTGCCAATGCGTAACATTCCAGTAGGTACTACGGTACACGCTATTGAAATGAAGCCTGGTAAGGGTGCCCAAATTGCTCGTTCTGCAGGTACTTACGCACAGATACTAGCGCGTGCCGAGGGTTATGTAACTCTTCGTCTACGTTCTGGTGAAGTACGCCGAGTATTAGCAGATTGTCGTGCCACCGTTGGTGAAATCGGCAATGCAGAACACATGCTACGTTCACTTGGTAAAGCCGGTGCGAACAGATGGCGCGGTATCCGCCCAACTGTACGTGGTGTTGCCATGAACCCTGTTGATCACCCACATGGTGGTGGTGAAGGTCGTACCTCTGGTGGCCGTCATCCTGTTTCACCTTGGGGCGTTCCAACTAAGGGTAAGAAAACACGTAGTAACAAGCGTACTGATAAATTAATCGTACGTCGTCGTAATAAGTAATAGCGAGGATTCACCATGCCACGTTCTCTCAAGAAGGGTCCATTCATTGACCTACACTTGCTGAAGAAGGTTGAGGCTGCAGTGGAGAAAGGCGAGAAAAAACCAATAAAAACTTGGTCTCGCCGCTCTATGATCATCCCAGATATGATTGGGTTGACCATTGCGGTCCATAACGGTCGTCAACACGTCCCTGTATTTATCAGTGACGAAATGGTCGGCCATAAATTGGGCGAATTTGCGCCAACGCGTACTTACCGTGGCCATGTCGCGGATAAGAAAGCCAAGAGATAGGAATTAGATTATGGAAGCTTTTGCTAAACATCGTCATGCTCGTACCTCTGCTCAAAAGGCTCGCTTGGTAGCAGATCAAATTCGTGGTTTACACGTTGAAAAGGCCCTTGAGGTGCTGTCTTACAGCCCGAAAAAAGGCGCCGATCTAGTCAAGAAAGTACTAGAGTCAGCGATTGCGAACGCCGAACATAACGAAGGTGCAGATATTGACGAATTGTTAGTATCTAAAATCTTTGTTGACGAAGGTCCAACTATGAAGCGTATCAAGCCAAGAGCCAAAGGCCGTGCTGATCGTATATTGAAGCGTAGCAGTCACATCACTGTTGTTGTGTCTGATAACTAGGAGAAAGTAATGGGACAGAAGGTACATCCTACAGGTATACGCCTGGGTATCAGCAAACCATGGACATCTACCTGGTACGCTAATACTGCAGATTATGCAGATAACCTGTTTAATGATCATCAGGTACGTCAGTATCTGACTAAGGCACTTAAAACTGCTTCACTTTCGAAAATCGTTATCGAACGTCCAGCGAAAAGCATTCGTGTGACTATTCACACTGCTCGACCTGGTGTTGTTATCGGTAAAAAAGGTGAAGACGTTGAGAAGCTACGTAAGCATGTATCTAAGCTAGCCGGTGTGCCAGCTCAGATCAACATTGTTGAAGTACGCAAGCCAGAATTAGACGGACAACTTGTTGCAGATAGTATTGCTAGCCAATTAGAACGTCGGGTTATGTTTCGTCGTGCTATGAAACGTGCAGTGCAAAATGCAATGCGAATTGGTGCTAAAGGTATCAAAGTTCAAGTAAGCGGCCGTTTAGGCGGTGCTGAGATTGCGCGTGCCGAGTGGTATCGTGAAGGTCGTGTTCCATTACACACTTTCCGTGCTGACATCGACTATGCAACGTCAGAAGCTGCAACAACTTACGGTATCATTGGCGTAAAAGTATGGATCTTCAAAGGTGAAGTATTAGGTGGCATGCCACTTACTCACGAGCAGCCCGCTGCCGCACCTAAGAAGAAAGGCCGTGCTCCTAAGCGTGAGGGCTAATTATGTTACAACCTAAACGTACAAAGTTTCGTAAAATGCACAAAGGTCGCAACCGTGGTTTGGCTACGGGTGACAGTGTAAGTTTCGGAACTTACGGACTTAAATCCGTAGGACGTGGTCGAATGACTGCGCGCCAAATCGAAGCAGCTCGTCGTGCTATGACACGTGCCGTTAAACGTCAAGGTAAAATTTGGATACGAGTTTTCCCTGACAAACCAATTACTGAGAAGCCTCTAGAAGTGCGTCAAGGTAAAGGTAAAGGTAACGTTGAATACTGGGTATGCCAAATTCAGCCGGGTCGTGTGTTATACGAAATGGAAGGTGTTCCAGAATCAGTAGCACGTGAAGCGTTTGCATTGGCCTCGTCTAAGTTGCCCTTTAAAACAACTTTCGTAACTCGGACGGTGATGTAATGAAAGCCACAGAACTGAAAGAAAAAAGCGTAGAAGAATTGAACGTTGAGCTACTTAGTTTGCTTCGTGAACAATTCAACTTGCGTATGCAAGCGAGCACAGGTCAGCTTGAAAAAACTGACGGTCTTCGTAAAGTGCGTCGCAGTATCGCGCGTGTTAAAACCATTCTGACTGAAAAGTCTACTGCCCCAGTAGGAGCGTAAGATGACTGAACAATCATTTCGTACAGTACAAGGTCGTGTGGTCAGCAACAAAATGGAGAAATCCATCACTGTTGCAGTAGAACGTAAAGTGAAGCACCCAATTTATGGGAAATTCATCAAACGCACTACTAAGCTACACGCACACGACGAAACTAACCAATGTAACGAAGGAGATTTCGTAACAATACGCGAATGTCGTCCTTTGTCTAAGTCCAAAAACTGGACGTTAGTAGACGTTATTACTAAAGCTTAATTGTTTTAGTAAACAAAATTGAAAAGGCGCTATCCGCAAGGTTAGCGCCTTTTTTGTGCGCCCTGTCCCATCTTGAAATATGTTTCCATAAAGAGGACTTCTTTATGGAAACATCTAATACCATATATGGTATTAGGTGGGGAAGCATGTTGAGCGATTATTGATTTTTCCAAGGCTATATCGGATGATTTAGCTGATCCCAGCATTTTAGCGACTACTTAAGCTCACCACTCACGCTTTTTATGCCCAGCGAGAGCATAATATAAAATAAATAAATACAGCGGTATCATAATCCAATACGCAGTCTGACCATCAACAGCGTCAGAAAAAATCCCGTATAGTAATGGCACCACTGCGCCACCTGAAATTCCCATTATGAGCAATGCAGAGCCTTTGGCTGTAAATTTGCCCAAACCTTCTAGTGCTAAAGGCCATACTGTTGGCCAAACTAAAGCATTAGCAAAACCCAATAGAGCGATAAAAGTTATGGTATCAGGTAATAACGGTACACCTGTCCAACCCCATATTATTGAAGATATTGTATTGCTGTCTGTATCACTAAAGACGACTAGAAGAGTAAAGATAAGCCCAAATATGGCCGAGGAAATCAAGGCTTTTTCCTGTGATAGGAGACGTGGAATTAACACAATGCCCAAGACGTAACCTATTAACATAAATGCCATAGTATAAGAAGTGAGTGAAGTGGCATTTGGCACACCTAAATTGGAAGCAAATAGGCCAATGGTATCACCCGCTATCACCTCTGCTCCTACATACATAAATAAGGTAATAGCCCCTAAAACTAATCCCGGAAATTGTAATACTGAGGTTTTTGTACTTGAGGCGTTGTCAGCATTTTCTTGTTCGTCCTCTTCATTAGATAATTCAGGCAAGGGAGATGCTTTAAGTAAGAATGCTAAACCCATAAACACTACTGCCATACCTAAATAAGGGTATATTAAAGCCATTGATAGCGCGGTGATGATTTCCGATTTTTCAGGCTCTGCTAAGGCATCAATAGATACAGCCGAAACACCGGTAAAATCACCTAACACAACGGCGGTAAAAGCAAGTGGAGCTATCACACCAGCACCTTTATTCATTAATCCCATAAACATAATACGTACTGCGGCACTTTCCGCAGGCCCGACTTTAACCACGTACGGGTTTGCCGCAGTTTGTAATATGGTTAACCCACTACCAATAATGAATTGTGCGACTAAAAACACGCCAAACTCTTGAAAATAGGCTGCAGGAATATAAACCAAGAATCCTGCGACTAATATCAACAACCCTAATGCCATACCATCTTTGTAACCGGTTTTTTCAAGTACTGATGCCATTGGCATGGCCATAACGGTATAGGCAAAATAAAACGCAAATGCAACCATAATGGCTTCAGTGTGGGACAATTGGCAAACCATTTGCAAGTAAGGAATAAGCGCACCGTTTTGCCAAGTAACAAAACCGAAAACAAAAAACAGGGCGCCGATTATTGCCAGTGGCATAAAATAGCTTTGTACTGGTGGGTTAGGCTCTAGTGCATCGTTGGCATTCATCATTGTTCCTTTTTATTGTCACTTCTAGGTAACCTGGGAATAGACGTGTTGTTGACCTGCAATCCAACTGCTAGCCACATTATATTTTTCATCTAGTAACACCATATCGGCTCGATATCCTGGCTTCAGCTGACCATAAATATCACCTATTCCAAGATAATTTGCTGGCGTTGATGATGCCATTTGTAGGGATGCTTCAAGTGATACAGCTAAATCTATATGGCAGTTTCTTACCGCGCGAGCCATATTTAAAACTGAGCCTGCTAATGTGCCATCGGGAACAGTTAGTTTATCCCCGTTACGAGTAATAACAGTATCAAAATAGGGCAATGATTTTTGCGTTGAACCAACATGCGACATAGCATCTGTCACTAACATTATTCGGTCTGCACCTTTAGTTCTGATGGCTAATTGACAACTTTTTGGATGTACATGTTGATGATCTACAATTAGGCCACAATAACTGTCTTTATCCAACAACGCACAACCAACCATCCCGGGCTCACGGCCTTCTAGTGGCGACATTGCATTAAACAAATGGGTAAAGCCACTTGCACCTGCCTCCAGTGCCCGCATAACCGTTTTACTGTTAGCATTAGAATGCCCCAAACATATACGAACACCTTGGCTAACCAAATCGGCGATCACATCAACAGGGACATTTTCTGGTGCCAGCGTCACGATGACCTTACCCATATCCTTACGGCAAAATAGCGCTAATTCTTTATCGTTAACAGACCGAATAAAGTGCTCGAAGTGCACGCCTTTTTTAGCGTTACTTAAATGAGGGCCTTCAAAATGAATACCCGTAACACCATCCATCTGTTGCGCAACAGCATCAGCAATACTATCCGCGGCCTGTTGCATAACCGAAAACTTATCGGTTATGAGTGTTGGTAACATAGCAGTGGTGCCGAATTTGATATGCGCCGCGGCGATGATTTTTAAAGTATCAACATTGGGGGCGGCATTGAATAATACGCCGCCGCCGCCATTAACCTGAACATCAATAAAACCTGGTACCAGAAGTCCGTTCAGGTGTATGCCCGACGGCATATCATTCATTACATCACTTAAAGAAACAATCCTGCCATGCTCCACCGATACGGCAACATGGTTTCTAATTTCCTTACCATCGAATAAAGCACGGGCAATATAAGTTGTTATCACGAGTTTGGCCTTATACTGTTTGAGTTATTTTTTTAAGCCCTGCAGGTTTGTCTGGATTACGGCCTAGCTCAATCGCTGCACGTTCTAAATCTATATAAAAACGTTGTAATATTGTCAAAGGGGCTAATCTGGCATTTATGTCATGACTACTTTGAGTCAAAGTTAATACTGTACCACCGCGATTTTTAACCTCATCAATTTGCTTAGTATGAGATGTAAACGACTCATCCTGCACACTCACGTCAATGACAGACAATGATTTTTCAGCCAACGCAATTGGCCCGTGCAAAAATTCGGCACTGCTGAATGCTTCAGCATGAATACCGCACACCTCTTTGAGTTTCAATGCAATTTCCCGGGAAATTGCATAACCAAAACCTCTCCCCAGAACCACACATTGCTCAATAGACTTTATAAACTCACTGCTTAATTGGCTAGGTGCATCAATCGCTTGCTGCATATATTTAGGTAATGATTTCAATGCACAACGCATCTCTTGTAATTGGCCCCAATGGGTAACCAAATGCAATAACGCGCTTAATGTTGCCAAATAGCTTTTAGTGGCCGCCACCGAATATTCTGCATTAGCGTATAATGGCAAAACAAAATCAACTGAATTGGCTAAAGGAGACGTTTGATCGTTTACTAATGCAATACATAAAGCTCCAGCTGACTTGGCGGCCTGCGTTTGCTGCAATATATCTGGGCTACGCCCAGATTGTGAAATCGCAATCACCAAAGCACGATCAAAAGTAAGGGTTTTACCATAAATACTCGCAACTGAAGGAGCGGCTGCACAAACGGGGAGCCCTAATTCAACTTCAATTAAGTACTTTGCAAAGACGCCAGCATGGTCAGACGATCCTCTGCCAATTATGTAAACGAATTCTGGCTTAAAATGTCTTATTTTTTCGCCTAACAAAATACACCTTTCGTCATTTTGACTTAATTGATTGGCAATAACCTGAGGGGCCTCTAGAGCTTCTTTCGCCATAAAACTGGTAGACATTAATTTTCTCACTAAATGTAAATTTATTTATGAAACACTTAATAGTTGTTGCTGTTCAATAAGTAGTACAGCACCAAAATCAGGCGAGCATAGTGGTGGCGATAGTTGTTCTTTGACATCATCATCTAACCACGGTGTTATTTGTGACGCCAAACCACCAATAAGAGACAAGCGCATGGATTGATTTGATAGCAAACGCCTTGCTATTCTGCTCAAGTAATCCGCGCCATTTAATACAATGTCCAATGCAATAGGATCTTGTTGCCGTACAGCTTCAAATACCAAAGGTGCAAAACCTGCGTAAAATGTGGCACCGCAACCATTAACAATTTCCGCCACTTCGATGGCTGTTGAACACTTTAAATAATCTTTAATTGAATCAACCAAGTTGCTTGTTGGTGCCAAACCGTCCATTGCCTCTAAACTTGCACGTACGGCAGTTAAGCCTATCCAGGCACCGCTGCCTTTATCGCCAGCAGTAAAACCGTGGCCACCGATTTCAAAATGTTGATTATTTTTGACGGCAACGGCAGATGATCCTGTTCCCGAAATAATAATCGCGCCATCTGCACCATTATGGGCACCTAAACAAGCAATATGTAAATCGGTGGTTATCAACATAGAGGCAAAAGGGTGTGACCAATGTTCCATCTTTAATCTTGTTTTAGGCAGATTAACGCCTGCTAATCCGATACCTGCATGTAATGACTTAATGGTAGACCTAGGCAAATTCGCTTGCTGAAGGGTCAACTGAGCGGCTTCAACAATAGACTCTTTGGCGAGCTCTAAATTACTTGCCGGATTAGCCGACCCTGCAATAGCTTCACCAAGAATGTGTCCACAACTATCTTTTAACAGAGCCTTACATTTGGTACCACCTCCATCAATGCCAATATAATATTGCGCTTGTTGACTCACTCAATGACTCCTATTACATGCTTCATTATTTTATTCATCACAGTTTACTAACACTTAGCTTTAACATCGGCAAAAACTATTATTTTACTGGGGTATAAAGCCATAATGATAACGCTGTCATAAATATTAGCGGCGTACTGAAAAATTGCAATCACTTAAGCTAAAACTGGCACAAATCAAAGGAAAATGTTGTATTAAAGAGCAAACTATGGCTGTTTAAGTGAGTTAACTTCTCATAAACTTGCGCGTTTTTAAAATCATTAAAAAGTGCATATTATTTTTCTCCATTAATATCCAGGACGCAATGAATGAAATCAACTATTACTGATGTTGCCAAGTTAGCCGGAGTATCCATTAAGACGGTTTCCAGGGTGATCAATCAAGAAGATTTCGTTAAGCCTGAAACGCAAGAAAAAGTGACGAAGGCCATCGATAAACTAAAGTACCAACCTAATCATGCGGCCAGAAACCTTGCTGGCACAAATTCATATACGTTAGGGTTCGTTTACGATAACCCTAATGCTTATTACATTATCGATATGCAAGAAGGGATATTGGCCGAATGCAAAAATGAAGGTTATGAACTGATTATTCACCCATGTAAAGCGGACAGTCTGAATGTCCTAGATGAAATTAAAACCATGATAAGGCGTACCCGGTTAGCCGGTTTAGTGATCTCTCCTCCTCTATCTGAAATGCCAGAGGTGCTCGCCGCGTTAGACGAGTTAGACGTGAGTTTCGTGCGTATTATTTCAGGCGCGGCTGAACAACAAGAATCAACGCCTTGCGTCTTTATTCACGATCATCAAGCCGCATTCAAAATTACCGAACATCTGATCCAACAAGGACATAAAAAAATCGCTTTTATTAGTGGAGATAAAAGTCACCACTCGTCTGAGGAACGTCAAAACGGATACATTGATGCGCTTAGACAATATCAAATGGATAAAAATGATGATTACATTATTGCTGGACACTACACCTTTGAGTCAGGCGTAAATGAAGCTAAAAACCTATTAGCGCTGCAAGATCCTCCTAGTGCTATATTTTGTTGTAACGATGAAATTGCTGCAGGTGCCCTGTTTGCTGCAAGGTTAGAAGGTATAAAGATCCCTGAACAACTAGCTATTGCCGGGTTTGAAGACAGCCCTTTCTCTCGCCAAACATGGCCTAAGCTAACCACCGCAGCCCAACCTACCAATATTATTGCGCGTAAAGCAGCATCTTCATTGATAACCCATATTGTTGCCAAACGTACAAAAAATAAAGTTGGGTGCCCGACAATACATCAACATTTTGAACCAGAGTTAATCATACGAGAGTCCACTCAAAATAAGAAATAACGATATTGCCAACTTATCGAATACTCCGGTAACTATGAGCTATCGATTATTTCGCTTTACAGCTGATACTGTCCAAGAGTTTGATACTTCCACTTTGATCATGCTTCAAATAACATTTTCCATCTTCAGTGAGTAAAGTAACAGTATCAGCTGGGCGTATTTCTCGCCCATCAAGTAGATTGCCTCGGCTATCTTTGGGCTGACTACGCTCAATAATGACAGTGCTTTTTTCGGTAAATGCGTTATCTGCGAGTTTTACCGGTTGGCTATTCAGCAAATCGCCGATGGTACTTTCTAGTAATAGGCGAGTATCTGCTGACGATTGTTCGAGCAACGCTGGAGTGTTTTGCGAAAGTTCGGTAGCTGCGCAGTTACTCAACATAAAGAGCGTCATCATTAATATGCTTTTTGCTGTGTAGTTACTCACAATGTTGTTGGCTCGCTAATAAGTGTGAGTATCTTGATAGAATCAAGAATAGTATTGGGCGTTTTGATAGCAATACCCGAT
>QIJM01000384.1 GCA_003232445.1 Paraglaciecola arctica | reverse complement strand
GCTACCGAACAAGTAGAGACCACTATTTTAGACCAAATATTGGTAGGGACGTCGCGTACGTATCCTCATAGTAAGTATCCTAATAAGCAGTCTTATATCACCGACTCTGCTGCAAGCGCAACGGCTATGGCCACAGGTGTGAAAACTTATAATCGGGCAATTGGTGTTGATATTAACAAACAAGCCCTTGAAACAGTGCTGCATAGAGCACATAAATTAGGTTTAAAGACAGGTTTAGCGGTGACTTCACATATATTGCATGCTACGCCTGCGTCTTACATGGTTGCTAATGAATCACGCAAAAACTATGAACAAATGGCCGACAGTTATTATGACGATAGAATAAATGGTGAACATTTAGCTGACATTATGTTGGGTGCAGGTTTGGGTTTTTTTATTAGAGAAGATCGCAATATAGTCGATTTATTCAAGGCCGATGGTTATCAATATTTAGATAATTACGATCAGCTATCAACTATAGATCCTGCCACGCCAGTATTCGGGCTGTTTGGTGATAAAAGTTTACCATGGGCGCTCGACGACACAGACCCACTAAGACTGCATACTTTAACGAAAGCCATCGTGCCTTATTTGGCAGCAGATACTAAAGATTCAGGCTACTTCTTATTGTTAGAGGCAAGCCAAGTGGACTGGGCTGGTCACCGCAATGATATTGCCTCTGCTATGGCAGAGATGCATGACCTAGTCAAAACGATGGAGTATTTACACGACTACGTGAAAAACCACCCTGATACTTTAGTTGTTTTGACCGCCGACCACAGCACCGGTGGGCTAACTATAGGAGCCGATGGCGATCGTAGATGGGATCCATCGTTTATTAAATCATTTAAAAAATCTATTTCTAGTATGGCGAAGGAAATTAATGATCAATCAAACAAAGGTCAATATGTATCGGATGCATTCGGTTTTGAGCTAACTGAAACAGAGATAGAAAGCCTAGGTGTGATTAATTCAGACATGAAACCACGTGCAATTGGGGCGGTATTGAATTCTATTGTTAATAAACGCACGAGTACAGGATGGACAACGTCGGGGCACACAGGCATAGATGTTGGCGTATTTGCGTTTGGCCCTAGCGCTGAGATTTTTGTGGGTAACCAAAATAATACAGATATTGCCGACAAGTTATTTATGTTGCTTGATAAAGCACATTCTAACAATTAGCCACTCAGAAATTCATTTTATTCATTGTTGCGAGTATAGAAAAACAAACCGCAGCCCTGATCTACGCTGGATTTATCTGACTCGTTAGTTTCTTTAAGCAAACAAACTCATCGGATTGGTACAGTTTGTCTGTTATTTTTCTTCGGGGAGACATAGCAGAGCGATTTCAAGCATCGAATCAAAGCCTGTTTGTCGTTCGTTGGCACTGAGCTGTTGACTAAAAAGGAGATGGTCGCTCACGGTACATATTGTCAGTGCTTTTTTGCCAAACTCAGCTGCAATGCAATACAAACCGGCAGTCTCCATTTCTGCTGCTAAGACGCCAAATCGAGTCATTGTTTTAACAGTTTGTGGATTTGAATTGTAAAAAAGATCGGTTGTAAAAATACTGCCAACATGAAATTTGAGTTCTTTTTGTCTTGCTTTAGAAACGTGTTGCTGTAGTAAATCATAGTCGGCGATTGCCGCAAAATCGTAGCCACTTGTCCTGATGCGATTGATATTTGAATCTGTTGTAGCGCCCATGGCAAAAACAATGTCATTTAGTTCAACATGCTCTTGCAATGATCCACAGCTTCCCACTCTTATGATATTTTCAACGCCAAATTCGTTATATAGTTCATGGGCGTACAGACAAATAGACGGGGCACCCATTCCAGAACCCATCACGGAGACTCTATTGCCATTGAATCGCCCAGTATAGCCAAGCATATTCCTGATGGTATTGACCTGTTTAACATCGTCCAGATAATTCTGTGCAATGTATTTGGCGCGCAGCGGATCACCCGGCATAAGTACTGTTTTTGCGAATTCGTTTGCTTGCGCATTGATGTGTGGAGTGGTCATAGGTAGTCTCTAATGAGTGCGGTTGAGAAAGCTTTTTCCAAAGGGCATCGGCGTCAAATCGAAGTATTCCGCTAAGCTTTGGGCAATATCTGCAAAGGTATTGCGTACACCGATGCTGCCAGATTGAATGTTGCCCCTAGCAAGCACGGGGACATATTCTCTGGTGTGATCAGTGCCGCTAAATGTCGGATCACATCCGTGATCAGCAGTGAGGATAACTAAATCTGTGTCTTTAACCTGTGCCAAAAGCTCACCTAAACGAAGGTCAAATTTTTCCAACGCTAGTGCGTAGCCATTGACATCACGACGGTGGCCGTACAGTGTGTCAAAGTCCACTATATTGGTAAACACAAGGTCTTTTTCTTGACAGTGTTTCCAAGCATGAATGGTGTTATCCATCAACTTTTCCATACCATCAGCTTTTAGTGTTTTGCTAATGCCTTTATTGGCAAAGATATCGGCGATTTTACCCACCGAAATAACACGCCCATGCTGATTGGTTAAGTGCTCAAGAAATGTCGTTTCGGTCGGTTGAATCGAATAGTCTTTACGGTTGGCTGTTCTGTGAAAACATTTGGCATCTTGACCGGTAAATGGTCTGGCAATGACCCGAGCGATATTATAATCATTCAACAATTTTCTGGCGATTTGGCAAATGGTGTTAGCTCTATCAGAAGAGAACACCGATTCGTGGTAGGCAATCTGAAAAACGCTATCAGCGCTGGTATAACAAATTGGCTTTCCGGACAATATATGTTGCTCACCGAAGCGCTCAATAACCTCAATACCCGATGCGATGCAATTACCTAATATACCGGGTAACTTTGCTTGTTCAATGAATAACGCAATTAAGTCTTCAGGGAATGAATCAATTGGATTGGTAAAGTAACCCCAGTTAAATAAGACGGGGGCTCCCATCATTTCCCAATGTCCCGATGTGGTATCTTTGCCTGTACTGATTTCTGTAGCACAACCATAAGCGGCGTTAACCGGCGTTATTGTTTCGCGCAGTGGGAGTGATTCTTTACAAGCTAATTCACAGCAGGGTTGCAATCCAAGGGTTTGTAAATTGGGAAGATGCAATAATCCACTTCTTCCTTGTTCGCATTGACCGTTAGCACAAGCCTGTGCAATATGCAGCAGCGTATTTGCCCCTGAATCACCAAAATAATTAGCATCTGGACTGGCACCTACACCTACTGAATCCAATACAATAACCAAGGCTCGCTTCATTTCGATAACCCAAAAGTTTGCGCTGCGGGGGCAGGGCGGGGATTTGAATGGTATGACTCATCAGTATTGATACTCAGGCAATGGTCTCTCAGGAAACTGGCTTGGCTGTCCCAATCACTTTGACTTTCTGCATGCAAATGGCATAAGGGCACAGAGGAATCGACTATTGAACCAAGCGGTAACATGCCACTTATACCAGTTCGATGACTAACAATGGCAGTTGGACTAGCTTTAGATGAACTGAGGCGTCTGCACATTTCGCCAATATATTTCATGTTGTAGCCTGTCAACTGACCTGCATGTGCAGAAAATACGGGGTGTATGACATGAGCGTTCTTCAAGTATTTAGTAGGGTGGCTGACTAAATCGCTAGGGCCTCCTAAGTAGCTAACCATTTTGGCAAAGTGCTCTGCTACGTTGCCTTCATCAAGCGCTGTGTTGATCATTCTTACTGCCTGTTGTTGATCACTTGCCATGCCAGTACTTATCAGTAACTTTGAGGCTAGGTTTTCGAGCAGCCACACTGCTCGTGGATGACGCTTTTTACTGGTCATAAATTCAATCACTTCCATGATTTCAAGGCTATTTCCGACATTAAAGGAAATAGGCTCATCCATTTGAGTGGTCAAACACTGAACGTTCAGATCGAGTTTATCTGCAACATCAATGATCGCTGTTTTCAGTTCCAATATAAACTCATCATTGTTTGCAATGGCTCCGTTACCGCATTTTAAGTCAATGATCAGCGCGTCTAAGCCTTCAGCCAATTTTTTTGATAAAATTGAGGATACGATAAGAGGAACACACGATACGGTTGAGCTTGCATCCCTTATCGCATACATGCGTTTATCCGCAGGAGCCAAGTAGGACGACTGCGCTGCAATAGCAGCTCCAACGTGCTTCACGCAGTCCTGAAACTGTTGAATTGATGGAGAAGTGTTATAGCCTGGGATACTTTCGAGTTTATCAACGGTTCCGCCAGTATGGCCAAGGCTTCTACCACTTATCATGGGCACAAATGCGCCACACGCGGCTAGGGTAGGGGCTAGTATCAAGCTAATTAAATCCCCCACGCCTCCGGTGCTGTGTTTGTCTACGACTGGGCCATCTACGTTCCAATTAAGGCTTTTTCCAGAATGACTCATGGCAGCGGTTAACGCAGCGGTTTCGTCGCTATTCATGCCATTTAAATAAACCGCTTTAGTGAAGGCGGCTATCTGTGGATCGCTTGCAGAAAAATCAGTACAGGCTGTTACCACCCCATCAATTTGCGAAGATGACAGTACCAAGCCTTGGCTTTTGATGTCGATAATTGCAGCAAATTCAGCCATTACAATGTCTCTGAAGGGTGTTGACTTGTTTTTTGAATATATTTAACCAGGTTATTTAGTAGTGAGCTCGCCCCAAACCTGAAATGGCCTTTATGTATCCACTCATCACCCATAATACTTTGTGCTATGGCTAGATAGTCAGCCGCTTGTTCAATGGTTTTGACGCCCCCAGATACTTTAATACCCACGTTCCGGTCGTTCGATTGCTTGATCGATTCCAAAATCAGCTTTGCCGCTTCGTGCGTGGCGTTTACCGATACTTTACCGGTCGATGTTTTTATGAAATCAGCAGCATATTCAAGAGATAGTTCGCAAGCCTTTGTTACATTCTCAGGCGAGTCTAATTCTCCAGATTCAATTATGACTTTAAGTGCCACTTTATTATTACAAGCCTGTTTGCAAGCGTGTAGCATGGCTTCTACAGAATCAATATTTCCCGCCATCAAATCCTGATAGGGCAGGACAATATCAATTTCATCGGCACCATGTTTGATAGCCAAACGTGTGTCAGCGGTCACTTTTTCGATGGACGCCTGACCCGAAGGAAAGTTAACAACCGTTGCAATTTTTATATTCAATATTTTTTTTGAGGCCATAAAAGCCTTTGCCGTTTGCACATACTTTGGACAGACACAAACAGCGGCGGTATCGCCATAGGGAGAACTTGCGTTTTCGCACAATTGGATAATGTCAGAAGGCGTTTCAGTTCCACTCAAGGAGGTCAAATCAATAAGTGATATGATCCGTTGTGCCACTTTTTTATCTATTTTCAATGGTATCGTCTCTTGTCAATACGTCGCTTTTCTATTTCAGCACACAGAGCGGCATAATTTTTAGGTTGGGTAATTAACATCGTTGATCTCGATAGTCAGCGGTTTATATTGCATAAAATTCAGCTGACCATAAGCTAATTTCTGCTGGAAAAATCGATTCAGTCCCCAAGTTAACATTCATACCTTTACAAAAACGGGAGCAAAGCGGTTAGTTTGACGTATAAAAGGAGGTATAGCCGCTACCACCTTATGCTTAACTCTTTTAATATCGAGCATCAGTCAATTCGTAATAATTGACCTTATTACGAATTGACTGGATGTCTATATGGTGTATTATCGCCCTATGAAATATCATCCTATAACAGATACCGTTAAACTCATTCCAGAGCAGCTTTCACTTTTGCGCTCTAGTGAATTTAAATACATCTATCCTTCACTCAATGAATTTTTAGATGAGGTTGAGTCCTCAGGTATTCAAGCTAAAAGAGATTTGGAGTTGTTACTACGTTTTTTAACTAACGTTGTTGGCAGTTCGGTCGGTACACAAAATCGTTTTAGGAATGAAGCTGAACGCTTTATGCTATTTTGCTGGAATGAAAAACAGACATCCGTTTTGAAATCCGGCGTGGATGAAGTCAGAGAATACATAGACTGGATATGGTCACCTCCTAAATCACTCATTGCCGATACCACTATTGCTAGTCGATTTAAATCAAAAGGTAAAACTGACATACGCTTGGTAAATAGCAACTGGCGTCCATTTGTATTACGTCAGTCTAAGGCAGACAGAAAAACACAAACACTCATTTCACCTGAACAAAAAACTAAAACAAAACTTACCCATAGATACAGCCTTAACCAAACTTCACTGCAAAACTCTTATGCATCACTTAATGTCTTTTTGAAGGAGCTGACCGAATCAGAGCATATGACGCGTAACCCAGTCGCTTTGGTGAAAAAAAGCTGTAAATACTTAGTAAAAGGGAAAATATATAAACCCCCTCATACATTAGACGATGAAATATGGCAGCTTTTTATCGATACGCTTACCCAGGCTGCTGATGACGATCCGATTTATGAAAAACATCGATTTTTAGTACTCTCGTTAAAGGTACTTTTTTTAAGAATTTCCGAGCTATCAGTCAGAGATTACTGCACACCAGTTTTTGGTCACTTTAGGCAAGATGCATCAGGTGAAGGATGGGTTTTAGATATAATAGGTAAAGGAAAAAAACAGAGACTTGTCACGGTTCCTGACGGATTTATAGACTATGTGCTCATTCGTTATCGAGGATCTTTAGGGTTATCTCCCCTGCCCCACATTGATGAAACCGTCCCCATTATGCCTTCACAAAAAACCGGTGAGCCGCTACATCAAGACAGCTTAAATAATATGGTGGAAGAAGCCTTTGATTTAGTCATTAAAAAATTAGTAAAAGGCAAAAAGCTTCAACAAGCACGCTCCATTGCAGGCGCTTCATCACACTGGCTAAGACATACCGGGGCGACCCAAGCACTAGGTGAAATCAGTGAAACCATGCTAGCAGAGGAACTAGGTCATGCTAGCGTAAAAACGACTGTTGAAATTTATGTTGCCCCAGCTCACCGTGATCGTATTAGAACAGGTGTTACTAGAAAACTTTAACATCGTTGCATGCTAGCTCTGAGGAATTACGTTTAATACAGGAAATGATTTTTGCCGTTGGGGATTTAGCCGTTATTCTGAATGCTGGTGCATCTTATGTACTTCGTCCATTTTACAACTGATCACACTGACATTTGTATAGCCCACTCTGGCTAATTGTTCTGCCGCTAATGCGGCGCGCAGCGAAGAGGCACAATGCAAGTATATCGGACGCTTGGGGTCTTTTTCTATTTCCATAATTTTCATTTCCAGTACACCCCGAGGTATATTGATAGCGCCAATAGCAGGTGAGGAAAAGTGTTCAACTGATTCCCGCACATCTATAAGTAAACCTTTATTTTGTCTACGCTCTTGTGCCGCTTTTTTGGCTGTTATAAGTTGCACATTTTGTGTCGCTTGCTGTAACAGCAGCGGAAGTGTTTTTAGCATAATAAATTCCTGAATGTTTATATAATCAATTGGATATAAGCTTTTTTATTGCAGTAGTCAAAAATAGTTGTTTCATGTCTAAGCCAACAATCAATGCACTAATACACCTTCATTAGACAACAATTCCAAACAGAAACATTGATCGGAGTCAACATATAGTGCAGTCAGTTGGCTGGTAAAGCCACCACATCACCGGCGTTAAGACCTGAAATAATTTCTATCTGATTAAGCGATAACTTACCTAATCGTACAAAACGTCGGCTTAAATTACCCTCATTTAATAGCCAAACCATGTCTAGTTGAGCATAACTTTGCAAATATTCTACTGGCACCAACAACACATCTTTGCTTCCATCCTCTATTAACATTCTGGCAAACATACCGGGTCTTAGATTAGGATCGAATTCGATTCCTGCTTTGACCACAAACGATCTTGCATTGGGGTCGGCGGCGGGCACGATTTCAACAATTACCGCATCAAAAATTTTATTTATAGCATCTATTTTAATGCTGATTTTCCGACCAATTTTAAGCTGCATAGCCAGTGATTCACGCACATCAGCTTCAATTTGCAGGGTCAACGGATCATAAAGTGATAACAGCAGTTGCCCTGGTGCTGCCATGTCACCCGGCTCAGCTGATCTTGCTACCACTACACCGGAAAATGGCGAACTTATCTTGCTGTATTCGACGGCTATTTGTGCGGCCTGTTGACGTTGCTTGGCTACGACAACTTCAGATTTGTAACGGCGAAAGGTTGCCACAGCTTTATCAAGCTCACTTTGTGAAACTAAACCTTTATCTTTGATGGTTTGGGCTCGTTCAAAATTGGCTTTGGCTTCTGTTAACAAAGCCTGTGCTGCGTCTTGCATGGAAATGGCTTGTGCCAATTGTGCTTTTAGTCCTTCGCTTTCAAGCGTGACAAGTAACTGTCCCTTTTCTACGTTGTCCCCTCCTCTCACGTGAATATTCTCAATCCGAGCCAAAATTTGGCTTGATAGCAACGTCGCTTCTCTCGCTTTGATACCGGCAGGTATCGATTCCAATATTGGCTTGGGCGTTATCTTTACTGTGTAACTGGATAACACGTTATCAGTGTGACGCTCTAACAAGTCGGGGGCAATTTTCTTAGTGAATACCCCCGCCATCCATGCAACCACTATCAACAACCCTGTAACAGTGAATAATGGGATAAGCAGTTTTTTTATGTTCATATGTTTTGTCCCTCTAACGTTGTCATTGGCTGGTCTTCAAATACAAGGAAATACACCATAGGCACCACAAACAGTGAAAAAAGCGTGGAAGCAACGATACCAAAAATAATCGCTAGGGCTAGACCACTAAAAACAGGATCTAGGGTAATCACTAAATTTCCTAACATGGTGGTACCCGCAGTAAGCAAAACGGGCCTCATGCGCACCGTTCCTGCGGCTAATAATGCTTGTTTGATATTCATGCCCTTGGTTCTGGCTAAAGTGATAAATCCAACTAAAATTAGCGAATTTCTGACCACAATACCTGCAAGCGCAATCATGCCGATCATCGCGGTGGCGGTGAATAATATTGGGTCTGGTGCGCCAGCAATGTCTCGTTCTCCAAATTGATTCAAAAGCCAAAAACCCGGCATGATACCTATGATAGTTAATGGGATTGCCGACATAATAATTAACGCTAACGCCGAGCTTGAGGTTTGTAATTTCAACAAGAAAAAAATGGCTAGCAAAGCAAACGCAAACGCAATGCCCATATCTCTGAATACATCCAAGGTAATTTTCCACTCCCCTTCCCCCGAAAATGAATAAGAAGTGCCCTCGGGTAATTTCCATGAGTCACCCCCGCCAGATTGTAAATAGGTTCTATTTTGCCAATCATTTGGCGCCACTGATTGGCTAGTTCCACCTTTGTTAAAGTCGGCGTTAAGATCTGCAATAACTTCTGCTGGTGTGCGACCAGACAGCTCTGCAGTCACATAGATCACCGGAACAAGATCTTTATGTAAAATAGGCTGTGACACTTTGATTTGTTGCCACTGCCCCAACTCCGCTAGACTCACCAGTGACTGCGGTGATGCTTCTAAACCAAGACTATTGCCTTGTTGCGCAATACCACTTTGCCCCAAGACTTGCAGTGATAGAATGTCGGTCAATGAGTGTCTATTTTCATAGGCTACCTTTACCTCTATAGGCACGGGCGATGCGTCGTTTTCAACCTGATAAGTTCCCGCTTTTTTAGACGTAACAGCGACCGCCAAAGCATTATTAATATCGATAGTGGAAATGCCTGACAGCGCCGCTTTTTGTTTGTCGGTGACAAAACGCCAGATTAGCTGTTCACTGTTAATACTAGAATCTACTTCGACCACATGTGCTTCAGATTTGAGACGAGCCATCAGGCCAAGCGCCGCAGATTGATGTACTTGAGGACTGACAAAAGGTTGTGCATAGATTTCAGCCACTAGGGTACTCAGCACTGGTGGACCTGGAGGTACTTCAACCACTTTTAGTGACAAATTATCTTGTTGTAGTGGTGCGAGCAGCTCTCTAAGGCGCAAAACAACACTGTGAGATTGATGTTGACGAAGGGCCTTATCCAGCAAGGTGATCCTTAATTCAGCGAAATTAGGCGCTTGGCGCAGATAATATTGCCGAACCATGCTATTGAAATCCATCGGTGAAGGCTGACCAATGTAACTCGCGATTGCCTTGGCTTCTGGTAATAACTTAACTAACTGAATAACATCTTCCACTTTTGCAGCAGTATTCTCCAATGATGTTCCTTCTGGCATGTCGATTAACACCTGTATCTCATTTTTGTTATCAAATGGCAGTAGTTTAAGTGGCACACTGCGCATCAAAGGCAAAGTACAAGAAACAATGAATAAAACTAGTACCACCCATAAGCCTAATTTAGCTCGCCCTTTTTTGGCGATAAGAGGATCCAACAAACGTGAGTATATGCCTTGGGTGTTTTCATTTACTGCTTGTGCTGAAGGTTTTAAAAACCGTGCGGCTAACCAAGGCGTGATAGTGAATGCCACAAAGGTCGATATCACTACACTAACAGGCACATTGAACGCCATGGGTGCCATATAAGGCCCCATCATGCCGGTGATAAAAGCTAAGGGCAGAAATGCCAGTATAATAGTGACCGTAGACATAATTAATGCCGGGCGTATCTCAGACATCGCAGCAGTGATATTGGCGTTCTTGTTGGTATTTTTATTACCCATAAAGCGGGTAATATTGTCAATCCCGGTAATCGGATCATCGACCAGTAACCCAAGTGAAAGAATTAACGCAAACAGAGTGACTCTGTTGATGGTGTAGCCAAAAGCCAAGTCCAACATCAAGGTCAATCCATAACAAACAGGCACCGCTAAGGCCACCACAATTGCTTGACGCCAGCCTAAAAACACACCAATAAACACCACTACGGTAAACACCGCAAAAGCCAAGCTTGAGGTCAGATCATTGACTTTTTCATTCGCCGTTTGGCCGTGATTTCTTAGGTATTCGTAGTGAACTTCAGCTGGAAGTAATTGTGTTTGTAGTTCTGCCATTTTAGCCAGCACATCGTTTGCCACTGTGACAGCATTACTGCCCTTTTGTTTGGCCACACTAATAGTCACCATAGGATACTTGTCTTGTAGAGAAGTATTTGCAGCGCTTGCAAATTCTAACCACTGATAACTTATAGGTTCAGAGGGACCATCTCGTATTTCGGCAACGTCTTTGAGCATGACCATTTTTCCATTGATAACGTTGACCACAATATCATTTAGTGCCTGCAAATCACGGATGACATCACCAGACTCAATTACCAGGGTATTTTGGCCCAGTGACAATTCGCCATGCCTGATGAGTTGGTTTGATAATGCCAGCGCATCCACCACGTTCATAACACTGGTTTGGCGGGCAGCAAGCGCCTGTAAATCAAGCAACACTTGTATCGACCTTGAACGTCCCCCAACGACATTGACCTCGCTGGTATCGGGAATGCCTTGAATAACAGTAGAAATCTCTTGTGCCATTCTACGAAGTTCATAATCTGAGTATAGATCGGGTGATGTGCTATATAGCCCCACCATCAAAATCGCAACATCGTCGACTTCAATAGGTTTAACCATCCAATTAGCCACAACATCAGGTATTTTGTCTTGATTAGAATAGAGTTTGTTGTAGGTGTTGAGTAACGCATTTTCTCTGTCTTCACCTACATAAAATCGCAATGTGACACTCAAAGTCCCGTCGTGGGAGGCAGAGTAAATATGTTCTATGCCCCGGGCACTTGTTTGAGTAATTTTTCTAGTGGCACGGTCACTTGCCGCTCAACCTGACGAGCAGAAAGGTTAGGCACATCCACCCATACATCAATCATGGGCACCACTATTTGCGGCTCTTCCTCACGTGGTGTGTAGGTCAGCGCAATAGCACCTAACAACAAAGCAATAATAAACACAAATTGCGGAAATCCTCCTTTCAAGGAGTAGCTAACCAAATTATCTATTAGATGTGGTTTCATAATATTCAACTATTCTGTCACACAGAAAAATTCATACATTTTCTCGATTATTTGCTTCACTCTGACATCTGCCACTGAGTAAAAAATGGTTTGCGCTTGACGCCGTGTTGATACCAATCCCGCTTTTCTCAGTGCCGCTAAATGCTGTGAAAGTGCCGACTGGGTAAGAGGTACTGACTGATTTAACTCGTTTACCGAGCATTCTTTGTCAATTAGGCTGCATAAAATCATTAACCTGTTTTTGTTGGCTAACATCTTCAGAAATGATTCTGCCTCAGAAGCATTGGCTTTAATTTGATCTAAATCCAAGTTTGCTGACTCCAATATAATTTACACTTGCTTTATTATAATCATTATATTAGATTTGTCTAATATTAGAATTAACTAATATTAAGTGAGGTATAAAATGAATATTAATCAAGCGTTAAGGTTGGTGGCTGGGATCATGCTTATAGTGTCGTTGACACTGACCTATTTTGTGCATATTAACTGGGTGTTTTTTACGATGTTTATTGCCGTTAATTTAATCCAATCGGCTTTTACAAACTGGTGCCTGATGATAACTATTATGAGGAAGATGGGCATGCAGGATTAGTCATTTCAAAAGTAGACGTAATCACCACCCACAACACTAATATAGGGTTGAAAATAGGTGGTCGGCAAAGTCACAAAGACTACACTCAGTTGACTCGCGGTTTTGGCAACACTCAGAGCCCTTTTGAGTACTTGGTCATATTCAGAGTAAATATCAATAGCCACCTGTATACGTTGATAATCTTTCATGTTTCGGCTCCAAAAGAGTGATGTGCGATTATTATTTATTTAATCGCTAATTTTTATTTTACATTGGGTTTTAAAAAGCTACGATTAAAGCTTTTTGTTACGCGTAACCAAATATCTATGAATTTTATACCGTTAAGTTAACAAATCATATACCGTCAATAACTGCTCTCACTATCCGAAACAACTGCATGTTAATGAAGTGATCGTGGAAGTGTTTGAGTCAGCAGAAGATTTTCTTAAGACCAAATTAAGAAGCAGAGCCGCTTGTCTAATAGTTGAAGTAAATTTACCCAATATGGACGGTATTGAGTTACTCGAACATATTAATAACCTAGGTATTAGGTTACCCACAATAGTTTTGTCAACAGACAGCGATGTGTCTGAAGCGGTTCGCGCAATGCAAGCCAAAGCCATTGATTTTATTGAAAAACCTTTTATAGAAAAGACTCTAATTGAAAGAGTGTTGAATGTCATCCAATAACGCAGATACCCAAGTGTATTTTGATCTGCATCAAGATGTTGTAGTAATTAACCACTGCAAACTAGTGGTCAAATCTACCCTGCGGAACATTTTAGGTGGCCTCGGTTTACCAACGTCAAGCAGTGTAAAACCAGTTTATGTATGCCACGATGATGCAGAATTAAATATCCATATCAGTCTTTTTAGAACGAAACACCAAACTCTTTTGCAAGCAGAATTAGTCGTTTATCGAATGTCCAGAGCTTAACTCTTTCGGTCAATATGGCAGAGGCCAATAACGCAAGATCGACAAATCCGCAGCCTCTTCCATATAGCTTATGTGCTTCGATAAACGCCATTACCTCTTTGTGTGTTGCAATGTTAGCTTGATTCAAGATAGCCAAATCAGAGAGCGTTTTTGAACGAGGCGAAGGAGGTGTGCCACAAGTAATTTCTGCAATAATCAATGGGTGGATATAAACGGCATCTTGCAGAAGTAAATTTACAAGTTGTGATTGCTCATTTTTAAAGTGACTTACCCAAACAGATGTATCAACCAAAACCACTTTTACTAAGTCTCTTGTCTGCGTGGAATATCTGTCATTGTAGGCGCAGTGCCACCTAATGATGCCAATCGTTTGGCAGACTGGATGCGAACAAAGGTTCTCATTGCCTCACGAAATATTTCAGATTTCTCCATACCGGGGTCACATAGTTGTAACGCCTGATTAAACAACTCATCATCTATAGTTACAGTCGTTCTCATAAATCACCTCATCTCATTAGATGCTAAATCGTATCAACTTTGATGCTTGCGGGATAGTACTATTTAGAAAAATTTTGTCAGTAATAAAACAACTACTGTGATAAATGATGTCGTTATCATTTCCTTAATATGCACTATACAAATAACCCAATTATTGAGAATAAATGCCGAGAGACATACCTATTTAGAGGTAAACACATACCTATTCAATGTCATAGTAACGATATGTGAAATCAAGTATTTTTAACGGCATCACACTAACAACGGTTACCCATCATGATTTCTATGTTCAGCGATTTATTATCTATGGCAAACGAACAACCCGATCCGCAGCGTTTGTTGTTTTTGTTTGCTAGCG
>QIJM01000439.1 GCA_003232445.1 Paraglaciecola arctica | reverse complement strand
AAGTTAATCTCACTGGTCGCGCTGACGTTCGCATCTATGGCATTAATCGCTGAAGAAGACTTAATAGCTAAATTGGATTCTGACAACGATGACCATTCATCCACTAGACGCTGACAAAGACGGTCTAATCAGCGCAATTAATTAACAAGGGTGTCCTGTTATTTGGCAGTTAATTCATTGTATATCATAAAAAAATCCGAGTGATATTTTACCCCTTAACACCGTAACTTAAACCGAGAAACCAGCCCATTTGAATAAATAAAAAGTAATTACGTTTTCACTGCTCTCTGCACGGATATAAAAAACCTACATTGCAAAAGAAATAATTGAGTAAATACGAGAGAACAGCGTATTACACAAGTTATAGGACGGAATTTATCACTTTGTAATAGGCTTAATTACATTTTGCATAGGTTTAATTACATTTTGTAATAGTTTTAATTACAGGGAAGTTTAAGATTCTCTTTTCCAGTGACCATGGAGTTAAGATGTACAAAAATATACTATTTTTACAAGGACCAGTAGGCTCGTTTTTCAGACAACTCGCAGACTTCATGACAAAACAGATTGATGTAACTACTTATCAAATTACGATTAATGGTGGTGACGAAATATTTTCTCGAAATAAACGCACTACAGCCTATTTAGGAAAGCCAAGAGATTGGTCTGAGTTTTTGAAAGCGTATGTAAGCAAGTATAATATTACTGATATTGTAGTGTTTGGCGATTGCAGGTTTTATCATCGGATTGCCAAGAACATTGCTTCAGAACAAAGTCTGGATCTGTGGGCATTCGAAGAGGGGTATTTACGCCCTTCATTTATTACGCTTGAACAAGAAGGTGTGAATAGCAATTCATTGTTCTCTACTGAGTTATTTGAAAAATTTAATAGCTCTGGCTTATCTATATCTCATAGCGAAAACTTGACACGAAAAAATTCATTTTTTTTTATGTCAGCTAATGCATTCATTTATTACTTATTTAAACTTATCTATTCGTATAAATATAAACATTATATTCATCATAGACCATGGTTATTCACTGAAGAGGCTTTTAGTTGGGTTAGAGCAGCAGTAAGAAAAGTCATGTATGCATCCAACGATTATAAGTTGTCAAAGTCTATTAAAAACAATCTGTCTAAACAGTATTTTCTTGTACCGTTACAAGTGAGTGTGGATAGCCAAATTTTATTTCATTCCCCTTTTGGTTCTGTAGAAGAATTTATAAGTACCGTAATTGAGTCCTTTGCAAAAAATGCGGCAAAAGATGATTTCCTAGTCTTTAAACATCATCCAATGGATAGAGGTTTTAATAATTACCAAAGGTTCATAAAAAAGCTTTGTTATGCATATGATCTTAATCAACGGGTATTTTATTGTCATGATACTCACTTGCCTACTTTGTTAAAACATGCGAAGGGGACTATTACAGTCAACAGTACAGTGGGTATCTCTTCACTTCATCACGGCACCCCAACTAAAGTATTAGGTAACGCTATATATAATATGGAGGGCATGACTAGCCAGAAAGAGCTACATGAGTTTTGGAAAATATCTTGTATACCTTGCGTTCAAATGTTTTCAAGATTCACACAGTTTTTAAAAGAAAATAATCAAATACCAGGGAGTTTCTATATAAAACCAACAAATACCTTCGCTGCAATTTCAAAAATCATATTGAGCTAATTAGAATGAAATTTATGCATCGCCTTAACCAATCTAAAAACGCTTTAGTCTTGCATTAAGTGCGTTGTTTATGCTGGATTATTTGTTGATTGAATATTTTTATTCAGATAATACATAGCTACTTAATGGGCAATCTAGAAAGGCCAGCCTAGATGCAACTGTAACCATAGATAGCATTATTGTTACTACGCCAGACGCAATAGTCTACTTTGAAGGCCGTTTTAATCAGTTTGAGTTTAATGGGATCGCCCGAAAATTTAATTAACAGGAAGTGAGTATGGGCGGTGTTGAATGGTTATTAATTTTAACAAGGAGTTTTGTTGTGCAGGTGCAGCTAAATGGAAAGGAACAAGTGGCTATTCGTGTGTTAAATGAAGTGGTCGGAGTGATGTGTAACGACAGAAATTTCACTTCAATTATTAGATTGACATAAATTATTAGGGCAAATGGTTATGAGTAACAATTCGGTGAAGATACACACTGCAATAAACGTTGTTGTACCGTTTACACATCCGACTAAACTGCATGAAGGTGTTGATAAAAATAAGTTAAAGGAAGCGATTAAGCATGGTAAAGAGTCGATCGTAACCCAAAGCCTACAAATCAAAAATATGGCACTGCACTGCGAACAGGGTTTAGAGCAAGCACTATGTTTGATTGCAGCCAGCATGGGCCGGATAATTATTTCTGGTATGGGCAAGTCAGGACACATAGGTCGTAAGATTGCAGCGACTATGGCATCAACAGGTACACCTTCATTTTTTGTGCATCCTGCAGAAGCCTTTCATGGCGACTTAGGTATGATCCAGCCAAGTGACGTAGTCGTGTTAATATCAAACACTGGTGAGACTGACGAAATCTTAAAGCTCATTCCATCTTTACAGAATTTTGGCAATAAAATTATTGCCATAACGGGTAATGTACAAAGTAGCTTATCAAAAAATTCAGACGCTATATTAAATGTAAAAGTAGAGCGTGAAATTTGTCCAAACAATTTGGCTCCCACATCTTCAACCACAGCCACCTTAGTGATGGGTGATGCATTAGCCGTAGGCTTAATTCATCTTAGGGATTTTAAACCTCATCATTTTGCCCTCTATCACCCTGGTGGGAGTTTGGGTAAACGCTTGTTAACCCAAGTTAAAGATGTGATGCATATTACTGATTTACCTTTAGTTACAATGAACCAGTCAATGCATGACGTTATATTAGCTATGACACGCTCTACCTTAGGTTTAGCTATAGTAGAAAAAAATGGCGCTCTACAAGGGATCATTACTGATGGCGATTTGCGCCGCTGTTTAGTTCAATACGTTGACTTTAAAACCCTTACTGCCCAAGGCATGATGACCATTATCCCTATTACTATCTCTCAAGAGCAGCGATTAATAGAGGCAGAACAGATGATGCGCGAAAACCACATAAAAAGTGTAATAGTGGTTGATGAAGTAAATAGGCATAAAGTAGTCGGTGTATTGGAGTATTTTCAGTAGTGTCAAACTCTTCTGAATTTACACATGCTGCACCCAGCAGAAGCTCGTTTAAAATAATGTGCGATACGGTACATGCACTACTAATGCGCGAGGTGAAAGCACGCTTTGGTTCTTCAAAGTTAGGATATTTTTGGGCCATTGCCGAGCCTGTGGCACAAGCAGCTGTATTAGGATTGCTTTTTACTCTTATCGACCGTAATAGTTTAGCCAATGTACCGGTTGCCTTGTTTTTGTTTTCGGGCATATTACCGTTTAAACTGTTTTCAAAATTATTATCTCAACTTTCATTAGGTATTGCCTCAAATAAAGCGCTATTTGCATACAGGCAAGTTGCGCCCATCGACCCTGTTATTACTCGGTTAGTTATCGAAATAGCCACCTACGCGATAGTATATATGGTGATCATGGCTGTTTTGGCATGGTTAGGGTTTGATGTAGTACCTGATCAGCTATTACCGTTTTTTTTGGCTAATGGTTTGCTCATTATTATCAGCTTTGGTTTAGGTTTAGTTTTGTGCGCAGCTACACAAGAATGGGAAGATACACCCAAACTTCTGGCCATGGTGCTAACTCCGATGTTTTATCTATCGGGGGTGTTTTTTACGGCAACTATGATCCCATCTCAATATTGGTATCTGCTCACCTGGAACCCAATATTTCATATTATTGAACTCAGCCGTGACGCTTATTTTGTTTCTTACACCACACCTGTCGGTGATTGGCAGTATGTAATGCTTTGTGCCTTAGTATCACTATTTTTAGGCTTAAGTTTGTATCGTATCAACAGAGTGAGGTTTTCAGCCTGATGATCACTCTTAAACAACTCAGCAAGTCGTACCCCACCAAACAAGGGCGGCGTTATATCTTCAAAGATGTAAATTTAAGTCTACCAATGGATAAAAGTATAGGGGTGTTAGGCCCTAATGGTGCAGGCAAATCAACCTTGATTAAAATATTGGGCGGTGCCGATTACCCATCAAAAGGTAAAGTAGTCAGTCCCCTTAAAATAAGTTGGCCTTTAGGTTTGCGTGGTGGATTACAGGGCTCTATGAGTGGCCGTGAAAATGTGCGTTTTGTAGCCCGTATTCATGGTTTTACCGACACCAAAGTGGTTGAAGAAAAGGTTAGCGAATTTGCAGAAATTGGCATTTATTTTGACGAGCCAGTTAAAACCTACTCCAATGGTATGCGCGCCAGGGTGGCCTTTGGTTTAACCATGGCCTTCGACTTTGATTTCGACGTATTATTAGTAGATGAGCTAACAGCAGTAGGAGATACAAATTTTAAGAAAAAAAGCGAAAAGGTGCTAAAAGATAAATATGAGAATACTAAAGTGATCATGGTTAACCATTCGACCAGTGAACTTAAAAAATACTGCCAAGCAGGTTTGGTAATAAAAGATCAAAATTTACATTATTTTGAAGAAATAGATCACGCGATACAAGAGTACCAATCCTGCTATGTCACACACTAATAATCCGCTTTCGAACACCCAGCGTAAATTACGAAAGTTAAAAACGCAGCCTTTGTTATTTGTCAAAGACTCGCAAGCTTACCTAAAAACGATAAAAACTGCTTATGCCACTTGGGCACGTTTTGGCTCGTTTTTATTGATTTTACTAACATCACTGTTGGTGGTTGTTTATTACAGTTTAATTGCCTCGCCTCGTTATGTCAGCCAAGCGATATTTGTGGTCGAACAGGCCAATGGACAAGAAGTGACCTTAGGTGGGTTAGCATCTTTAGGGGCGACATCACCAAGCAGTAAAGATGCCTATATCATTATAGCTTTTATAGAATCGCGTGAATTAGCAGAAAGACTCGATACAAAATTACAATTACAAAAGCATTATGCTTTAACAGAATGGGATTGGTTTAGTCGCTTAATTCAAAACGCCACCGCCGAAGAATATTTGGCATATTATCAAGCACACACAACACTAAGTTACGACGAGAGGGCAGGTATTTTAACATTAGAAGTACAAACATTTTCACCCGATTATTCACAACAAATTGCGCAACAAATCTTAGTGGAAAGTGAAGCGTTTATAAATCAACTTGGGGTCAAGATGGTAAACAACCAAATGAATTACGCCAAGCTTGAAGTATCTCGGGCCCATGCAACATTTTTACAACAACAAACTGCTTTAGTGTTGTTTCAAGACACCAATAAATTATTTAACCCAGAGCAACAGAGCGGCGCTTTGGTACAAGTGATTAACCAACTTGAATCGTCGTTAGTTATTTTAGAGTCTGAGCTTAAAATCCTATTGAGTTTTATGCAAAAAAACGCGTCTGAGGTAGTGACAAAACAAAATAATATTAACGCTTTAAAAGCCCAATTATTAGAAGAGCAAGCCCGTTTAACGACAGATGATGCGAGTTCACTAAACAAAATCAATTCTGCCTTTCAAGAAGTAAAACTCAATACTGAATTAGCCTTACAACTCTACAAAAATGCCTTGGTAGGGTTAGAGTCAACCAGAGTAGAGGCTTATCAAAAACTTAAACATCTACTGATTATTCAGTCGGCCAAAGTAGCCCAAGAAGCCAGCTACCCTAAACGGCTGTACAGCATATTTACCTGGTTTGTTAGTTTACTGATCATGTATTTGTTAGCAAAACTTATTATGGCGATCATCAAGGAGCATGCTGAATGAAACTGGTTTATATCGGGATGTTACTGGCACTTGTGTTAACCAGTGTTACCCGCGTGGCAAAATCAGCCGTAACCTTAGCCCAAGAAGCAGAGGTGCAGCCTAATGCACTGACCCAAATCAAGCCTAGCAATACCTATGGTGATTGGTTATTTAAAGGTAATTTTAGCAAAGTCGGTTTTAGTGGTTTTAATCCCCACTACCATCTGTCCATAGGAGACAAAGTACTAGTGCAGTTATGGGGTGGATTAGATTATCAAGGCGAACTAGTAGTCGATGTGCATGGCAATATTTTTATACCGAAGGTGGGGCCAGTATTAGTTAAAGGTGTTAAGAATAGTCAATTAAACGAAGTGGTTAAAAAATCAATAAAACGGGTATATAAATCTAATGTCGAGGTGTACGCCAACTTAGCTACTAGCGAACAAGTAAAAGTATTTGTGTCTGGCACAGTATCAAAGCCAGGATTGTATCAAGGTCATAGTGCCGACAGTATATTAACCTTTATTGATCAAGCTGGCGGCATTCGACCTGATATTGGTAGTTACCGCAATATTCAGATAAAACGTAATGACAAAATATTAAATACCTTCGATTTATATGCGTTTTTAACTCAGGGTAAATTGCTTAACACCCAGTTTCAAGACGGTGACTTAATCTTTGTTGCAGCCAAATTAGCCGAAGTTAATATAGAAGGCGAAGTAGGCTTTACCGGTAAATATGAACTTAAACAAGGTGCTAACTTTTTAGATGAAATTTTAGAGTCGGTGGCGATTAAAGAAAAAGCGACCCATGTTACTTTGGTGACCCCCATAGGGCGAGAAGTAGTCGCTAGTCAATATACCATCAGTGAGTTGGCTAACGTGGAGGTGCAGCCTGGCACTTTAATTAAAGTTAGCTCACAACTTCGAGCTAAAAGTATTAGCGTGACTGTAATGGGTGAGCACAACTCTCAGCAAGAGTTAGTTTTGCCTTGGGGGGCTACGTTAACAGAATTAATCGAACAGATAAGTTTTACGCCTCTTTCGAATAGACAAGCCATGCAGTTATTTCGCCCTGCAGTAGCTGAGCGCCAAAAAGCTATGTTATTAGAGTCACTAACCGCATTAGAGCAAAGTGTACTTACGGCGCGATCACAAACTAATGAAGCTGCGCAGCTGCGCAGTAAAGAAGCAGAAACCATATTAACTTGGATAGACAAGGCTAAAAAAGTACAACCCAAAGGGCAAGTGCTGTTAACCCACCTTAATCTCAGTCACCCCATCTATTTGCAGCAAGGCGATAAAGTGGTGATCCCCGCAAAACGAAATATTGTAATGGTGCACGGCGAAGTCTTATTCCCTACTGCCACCGCCTATCAAACAGGCTTATCAGCAAAAGACTTTATCCAACAAGCAGGCGGCACAATGTTAGATATGGACGATGTAAATGTGTTAGTCATGAAACCTAATGGAAGCATAATAACAGTTAATGAAAGATTGAATAAACACAAAGTAATAACAGCAGGTGATGAGATTTTTGTATTAGCTAAACCGGACGAAAAATCCTTTCAGCTGACCAAAGATATCATCCAGGTGATTTATCAAATTGCGGCCAGTGCGGCTGTGATTTTGGCAATTTAGAGGTGGTTTAGCTATATGAAAAATGTAAACGGTTACGAATTGCTCTCTGTAATAATTCCGATACGGGTAAGCTCAGACCGTGAATATGTCCTATCGAATTTAAAAAGGCAATTAGCTGAAATTCATGGAGCAAAGTTAATAAATTTTTTAATTATTGACTCAGGAAGTAATAAACGATATTCAACAATACTAAAGAACATCTGTAAAAGCTACAACGTAAAATATCTGTTCCACGATACTAGGGGGGAGATTTTTTCTGTAGGTGCAGCCCGTGATTTTGGTGCTCAATATGCATTGTCAGATATAATAATGTTTATGGATGTCGATTTAGTTTGGGATGTCGATTTTTATGAAAAAATTGTTTCCGAAATTAAATTAAGAAAGATGACTGTGTATATCAATTCATTTTTCATTGTTCCATGCTTTTACCTTAGTGAAAATGGGAGCAATGAGTTTCTAGAAATAGATAGAAAACTAGCTTTTTACCAAGTTAGGCGCTGGCATGAATATCAGACATTTGGAAAAATTGACGCTTATACACCATCGACTTCAGTAATGGTAGTTAATAGAGATCATTACTTGTCTTTGGGGGGCCACAGAAAAGAGTTTTATGGTCATGGATGCGAAGACTTTGAGCTAATTCATCGATTAGCAGTCAACTTCCCAAAGTACTCTAGGCCTAACAATTACTATTTGAACAATGGGAATTATGAATCAATAGAATATGAGGGGTTCAGAGCGTTATTTGGGTTGTACGGAGAGATAGCGATGCGATCCTCTCTCTTTTTAATTCATATATGGCACACAAGACCAAATAAAGGTGGTTATCATGGAAGTATGCAGAGAAATAAAAAGCTACTAACTAACTTAATGGTGAAATATGACCAAGATAAAATTGGACCTTCGCCTTTAGCTGACCTTAATTTAAATAAGAAAACGTTGATACTTGGGGTAAAAGGAGATCGCTCATGGCTATCTATTAGGCAGATTCTTCCTTACCTAGGAGAGGTAGAGTATCGAAGTGAATTCACTTTTAATTCAAACGAAGAGTTCGAGAACTTTCTTATCGGAAACAATATTGTAAAATTGTTCTTTTGGAATCCATATGGAAATGAAACAAGGTTACAACTTTATAAGTGGGCGAAAAATTCAAATTTTCCATTTATGGTGTTTGAAAGAGGTGCATTACCAGATGCTTGGTTTATAGATGAAACAGGGTTTAATGCTGACAGTACGAAATATGACTGTCAAAATTGGCAACACATCCAAGGAGATGTATTGGATGAAACCAGTTTCTATATAGATAATTTGATTGAGTGCGGCCATACTTTGGAAGAGAATGGGGCTAGAGTTGGCAAGGATTTGTTAAGAGAAAATTTAGATAAGCTTTATCGAGTAGGTAACAAAAAAGTATTATTTATTCCTTTTCAACGACCAAGTGATACGGTAATTAAATACTTCTCTGGCGATATAGGCGGATATGAACAATTCTGTGAGCTAGTTACAAATGTGCAACGGAAGCTTGATCCTAATGAATGGGTTGTTTTAGCCAAAAAACACCCGCTCGAGACTCAGCGTCCCATTGTTGGATCTGATGTAATATTCGTTGGAGATGACACACATATATACGATTTATTATCTTTAGCTGATAAAACCTTACTGATGAACTCCGGAGTCGGGGTTTTAGCTATGTTGTTTAAAACTCCACTTTGCTATGTTTCTGATTGTTTTTACGGTATCGAAGGTGTAAATAAAAAGGCATCAAATTTAGATGAAGTAATGACTTTTATAAATGAACCCCAAAGCGTTGATTGGGAAAAAGCACTTCAATTCATTGCATATTTGAAAAACGATTTTTATTCATTTGCCAATACTTCTACATATATTAGAAAAGAAGAAGATGGTTCCTTACGCTCTATTACAGAAAAATTGATTTTCACGGAAATAAAACAATTAAGTAGTAGAACATTGTTTTTTCAATATGATGATGCAGAAGTACCTTGGAACTCAAAAGCCTATGGTGAATTTCTGCCTAGTGTGATTCGAACTAGAAAAAATAAGAATACCAAAAACTTTATACGAACTAGCGACAATAATTCGCCAACTCCATCACTTAGCACCAATAAAATAATAATAGATAATTCTCTTAAATCGCGTTCATTTAAAGAAAGATTAGAAAGAAAGAGTTTGAAATTGATTAGAGAGCCTATTACCTTTTTTAAAGATGCAATCCGTTAGGGGGGTAATGACAAAAAATAAAGAATTTAACATTAAGTAATTTAAATGGTTATACCCGCTTTGGAGGTATCAATGACACTTTTGACTACATCTAAAGGAATCATTAAACGTAAGGCTTTAGTCGAACATTGTTTTAATCAAAAATTATCTTTGCTTTCTTCTCGTGTTAACTATTCTCCAGAAGATGTGGTGGTTGGTTGGGGCTTTAAAGCTAATACCCAAAAAGCCAAAAAAATTGCGGACGTTCATAACCTGAAATATTTGCATCTTGAAGATGGCTTTATTGGTTATATAGGTCACCCTGCTCGTAATGGACATGCCGTTGCTTTAATTGCTGATGAGTTAGGTGTTTATTACGATGCCCGTAAATCTTCCTTATTGGAGTCTTATATTGGCGAAACTCTTAGCAATGTTGAACTTGTTCGCACACAAGGGCTTATTCATACGATTGTTGATATGGGTGCCACTAAATACAATTGTTATGAATCTGCTGAATTACCCTCTGCTTTAACTGAAAAGTTATCCTCTGATAAACGCCCTTGTATTTTAATTGTTGATCAAGTTGCTGGTGATTTATCTATTGCTGGTGCAATGGCAGATCAAAATAGTTTTATAAACATGGTTGTCCAAGCCGAAAAAAATCACCCTAATGCTCGATTATTATTACGTACTCACCCTGATACCCGTTTAGGCAAAAAGCTCGGTGTGTTAGCGCAGTTAAAAGCGAAGTTGGTTTTACCGCAATTAGAAATATTAGATGAACATTGCCATCCTCATGCGTTAATTAAAGCGGTAGATGCGGTTTATACGGTATCTTCACAAATGGGCTTTGAAGCGTTGCTGTATAATAAACCTGTTTATTGCTTTGGTTTGCCTTTTTACGCGGGGTGGGGATTAACACATGATGTTTTATTTTGTGAGCGACGAGGTAAAGCGACAATTGAACAGTTAGTGCATGCGGCCTTAATTAAATACACAAAATATTATGATCCTGTTACGCAGCAAGCTTGTGATCTTGAAAATATACTTGCACTGATTAACCTCCAGTATAAAGCTAGCGTGCCTTTTCGTCGGCTATATTTAGTCGGGTTTTCTTTATGGAAACGTGCGTTTATGCGACATTTCTGTCGGCATTTGGCGTCCAAACTTCTTTTTGTTAGTAAACCTCCAGTTAACATAGCCTCCAATGAAAAAATATTGGTTTGGGGGACTAAGTATCCTGAGTTAACTGATTGTATTCGCGTTGAAGATGGTTTTATTCGTTCCAGTGGTTTGGGCGTCAATCTATCTCGGCCTTCTTCTTTGTCCTTTGATAAGCAGGGGATCTATTTTGACAGTCGTTCACCTTCTGACATAGAAACCATGTTAAATAATTCTATCTTGACGGAGATTAATCTAAGTAGGGCTGAGTTATTAATTAAGCTTATTCGTCGCTCTGGTGTCAGTAAATACAATGTTGGTCAAGCCGACAATTTTGAAATGCGTGTAAAAAACAAAATAGTAATTTTAGTGATTGGGCAAGTTGATGGTGATGCATCAATAACTACAGGTAGCCCATATATTAAGAGTAATGAAGCACTACTTAATGCTGTGCGTGAGGCCAATCCCAAAGCACACATTATTTATAAACCTCACCCTGACGTAGTGTCTGGAAACCGTGAAGGCCTTATTTCAAAGGAATGTTTGGAATTGTGTACTGACTTGATAGTTACTGACTTACCATTGACGAGTTTGTACCCAAAAATAGATGAACTTCATACAATGACATCGTTGAGTGGCTTTGAGGCATTGGTTCAGAATGTAAAAGTTCACACATGGGGGCAACCTTTTTATGCTGGTTGGGGCTTAACAACTGATCGATACCCACCCAGTCGAAGGGAAACCCAACGTTCGTTAAAAGAACTTGTCTATGTAGCATTAATTGAATACCCGCTTTACATTGACTGGTATACGGGTTTTTGGATAAGCCCTGAAGTACTAATTTCAATATTAAGCAACATCAAAAATGACGGAATAAAAAAACAATCATTTATTTCTCGGAATGTTTTAAAGGCGAAGTATTTTTTTGAGATTTTTCGTTAATCAAGTCTAAGTGTTCAGTGTTGGCTACCCGGTAATGTTAACAAACTTTTGTCTGTACCCATTCTGCTTGACTTACCGCCAGCTAAAATCACCCCAGCTAACATTTATTTATCCCATTGAA